>WTHB01000013.1 GCA_011523305.1 Planctomycetaceae bacterium
AGCACAAGGGATTTTGGTTCCCTTTGTCTAGGTTCGAATCCTAGCCGGGTAGTTTTTCTCTCCGAGGCATCTCAGCCACGTCAGTCACCCTGATTCGCGGTTCGGGGCTTTCCGACTTCGCCGCGAGAGGCCCCGATGAAAGCCTCCTCGGCTAGGATGTCCCCGGTGTGTCAGCCTCACCTGATCCAGCGTTGTCACTGGTAGCTCTTGGAACCACTGGCTCCCCGGCTCCAGCAGCCGCCGCGGCCGACTTGCCTGCCACCGGCGGGTCGGCTTGTTTTTCTGTAGGGACCGTCGTCAGACGGCGACGTGGCTTCTGCCGTCGGTCAAGACTGCCCGGCCCGGCGCCGTTGGCGATTAGGAACAGCATCGTGCCCGCGAGGGCCATGTTCTTGAGAAACTGAATCATCTCCGCCGGTTGCCGCTCTGGCTCTGCATTCCAGAAATCGTGAAAGAAATAGGTCGCCGCACCAAGAAAGATCAGCAACAGGAGACTGCCCAGCCGCGTCTTGTACCCCGCGGCCACCGAAAGACCGCCCGCAATCAAGAAGACAATCGCGCCAACAAGCAACAGTTTGTGCAACGGAATGCCGAGCACCGGCGTCTGGGGCAAGCCTTTGGCCGCCATCACCGCAGCAACATCGTTGAACTTCGGAATCTTGTTGCCAACCGCACTCAATACAAAAATCGTGGCGATCATGATCCGACCGAGACAGGCAAGAAGCCCCTGCACAAATGCCATGACACTGCTCCTCAGATAATTAGCCGGACGTGCGACCGGCCCCAGGAATCGACACGATACCAGTCGTTCAGGATACCCTTTTCCGCCGTCACTGACCGGCTCCCAAGCGGTCAGGCCGACGTCCGGCCATGAGCCGCCGCCAGGCGATCGAGCAGTTTGCGGAGATCGGCGGGCAGCCGCGAAGCGAACTGCACCAGTTCTCCGGTGGTCGGATGAATGAAGCCCAACTCGGCGGCATGCAGGGCAACCCGGCGGGCCCCAGAACGATCCTCGGCAGTCACCCCGGGCGGTGCCGAGTAGACCCGCTCTCCACAGACCGGATGGCCGCTCTCCGCCAGATGGATCCTGATCTGGTGCGTCCGCCCGGTTTCGAGCCGGCATTCGACGAGGGTGTAGGCATCGCCAAAGTGTTCAACTGGGCGGACGTGCGTCACCGCCCGCTTGCCATGGCCATCGTCGGACGATCCCCGCCGGCCGTCGCCACGATCGCGGACGAGGTACGAAATAACCGTCCCGGTTCCAACGCGGCCCACCGCCACGGCGAGGTACCGCCGCTGGGTCGCATGCTGACGAAACTGCTCGGCCAGAATCCTGCCGGCTGGCACCGTACGGGCAAAGACCAGCAAACCGCTCGTCTCACGGTCAATCCGATGCACGGCCCGAACCGGCACGGACCGCAGGGGCTTGGCCGCCTGCCGCGGCTTGCGTTTCTGAACACCGCGAGCCAAGTACTGCGGGATGAGCATCGGAAGCATCTCGTCGAGCGTCGGCTGCATCTGTCGCCGCCGCGCCGGCCAGCCTGCCTCTTCATGATGCCGAGTGGTGGTGATTCCGGATGGCTTGTCAACGACCACGACCGCGTCGTCGAGATGGACAATGTGAACGTCCCGCGGTCCCGGGGGGGCCGCAACGGCCAGATCGAGAAGTTTCACCACCTCGCCAGGCTGCAGGCGGCGAGCGGCATCTCGGCAGAGATTGCCATGAATGGTCACGCGGCGGGCACGCACCAGCTTTTCAGCAGCGGCCCAACTGGTGCCGGCAATCTGCTGACGGAGATAGGCCGCCAGGGTCAGCCCGGCCGCTTCCTCCGCCACATGAAAGACCTGCCCGGTGCCGCGTTTTGCCATGGTGATCTGCTGAACCCAATGATGGGGGATGACGGTTGCTCGCCTCGTAGCTGCTGCCGTCTTGATCGTACCGCCCCTGACGGGCTCCTCCAGTATCGCCCACAGAATCGACCTCGTTTGCAGGCTGATCGGTACCGGGAACGGTCCTGCCGCCCGCCGCTTGACCCTCCCCCCCCCAGTTTTAGACTTTGTAGAGTTGGAGGTTTCGGCGGTTCGGTCACCGCCCCTACAAAGTTTCGTCTTTCGAAGAGAGAGGGGCTCTCACCGTGCCCGGTACCTGCGTCGTCGGTTTGCAATGGGGGGATGAGGCGAAAGGAAAACTCGTCGACATCCTCACCGAGGATCACGAATTGGTGGTCCGCTACCAGGGTGGGGCGAATGCCGGCCACACGGTGGTGTCAGGTGGCGAAACCTGGAAACTCTCTCTCATCCCC
>WTHB01000100.1 GCA_011523305.1 Planctomycetaceae bacterium
CAACGGCGAACGACTCCGCAAGAAGATCGGCGATATCGTCCTACAGCCCGGCGACACCCTGTTGCTGGAGGCGAGCCCACGATTCCTCAATCGCCAGCGGACCAACCGTGACTTCTATCTGGTCAGCGAAGTCGCCGGGGCCAAGCCCCCCCGGCACGACATGGCCTGGGTCGCCTGCACCATTTTGGCCGCCATGGTGCTGGCGGCATCGCTCGAACTGGTGCCGATGGTGGCAGCAGCCTTGGTGGCAGCCACTGCCATGGTGGCCACGGGCTGCATCGGCCCGAACGAGGCCCGGCGTTCAATCGAATGGGAAACCCTGCTGCTGATCGCCGCCAGCTTTGGACTTGCCCACGCCATTGAAAAGACCGGGCTGGCCACCTTGATTGCGCAGACCACGGTAGGTGCAGCAGGAGATCGGCCGCACCTGGTGTTGGCGGCCATTTATCTGGTGACGATGCTCTTCACCGAGACAATGAGCAACAACGCCGCAGCCGTGCTGATCTTTCCCATCGCCTGGCAGACGGCGACCAACCTGGGCCTCAACCCCATGCCCTTCATCATGGCTATCACCGTGGCAGCCAGCTGTGGCTTTGCCTCACCGCTGGGGTATCAGACCAACCTGATGGTCTACGGCCCCGGCGGATACAAGTTCAGCGACTATCTCCGCTTCGGTGGTCCGCTGAACCTCATCGTCATGGCGCTCACCATCGCCCTCGCACCGTTGATTTGGCCGTTCTAACTGTGTGTGGACGAGGCCATCCATGGCCCTCGTCCACCAGCGTTGGGAAGAAAAAGCCAAAGGTTTTTCTTCCCAACGGCCGCCGCCTCCTGCGGCGGGGAAGCCGGGGCCGCCCGCTTTTCCGGTGGAACCGGCATAATCGAAGCAGCCGTTTTCACACCTTGCCAGATGCCAGCAGTAAATGCCTGGGCGGCTTTCATACGGTTTGGTGGCGACGTACCCTTAGATTTGTCGGATGTTGCCCTCCACCTGCCCCGCCCTCCCGGCCAGCCTGCGCGGATGAGCGAAATTCTCTTCCATTACTACCGCGTTAATCCGACGACCTGGTTCTACCTGTCGTCGCTGCTGGCGATCACGGTGTTCTTCAAGTTCAACCGGGTCTGGAGTGTTCGTAATTTCGACCTGGCTGGTCTCCTCCTCTTCGCACCCGGGTTGCTGGCCGTTGAGTACGGTGGGTTCAAGGCGAACATCGCCGCCCAGCAACTCGGATTTGTCTGGCTGTTTGTCATCACTGGGCTGTTCACCGTCCGCATGCTCTGCGATTCACTGATGGTGCGACGCCCACTGCTCGAACCAAACCTAACTAGCGGCGGCCTCGCTTTCCTCGGGCTGTCGCTCCTGGTCTTCCTGCTTGCCAATGTCCTGACCTCCCGCCCCGACCGCGACGATCTCGCCGCGGCCACGACCGCCGCCAAACTTGAGTCGGGCGATGCTGAAGTCGACGCAGACCAACTGGCCCGACTAGGGCCCGGCTACCCACTGCTCTTTCTGCTGCCCCACATTTCGACCCAGCAGATTTTTGCGACCGATACGGCCAATCCGTCTGGGGGCGATGCGGCTGACCCACCGGCACGCATCGTCCATGAGACGACTGCGCGAGGCATGGCGATTCTCTCACAGTTGCTTATCGTCAGCGGCATGATCGTCGTTGGCTGGCGGCACTTTGAAAGCACCAAGTTGGGTATCGCCGCCGCCGTGCTCTATCTGCTGCTTCCCTACACCGCCATCATGACGGGGCGGGTCGATCACGCGTTACCCGGCGCTCTGCTGGTCTGGGCTATTGCCGCCTACCGGCGTCCCGCGGTCGCCGGCGGCCTCATCGGACTGGCCATCGGCATCATCTATTACCCGGTCTTCCTGCTCCCGCTGTGGTGCAGCTTCTATTGGGAACGAGGCGTGCGACGTTTTGTCGGCGGCATGACTGCCACGCTGGCCGCACTCGTGGTCGGCCTCTGGTTCACCTCACCGTCGCTAGCCATCTTCTCGGAACAACTGCGGCAGATGTTTGGCTGGATCTTCCCGAGTGAAGTCAGCCTTGAAGGCTTTTGGGCATTCCCCGCCTACGACCCCGTCTTCCGCCTGCCGGTGCTGGCTGCTTTCCTGGTGATGATGGCGACGCTCGCCATGTGGCCCTCCCCTAAACACCTCGGCACGCTGATGAGTTGCACAACCGCCGTGCTCCTGGGCAGCCAGTTTTGGAAGGCCCACAACGGTGGCCTGTTCCTGGCCTGGTTCCTGCCCCTGCTCCTGCTGGTGGTCTTCCGACCCAATCTGGAAAACCGCGTCGCGCTCCGTGTGCTCGACGAAGACTGGTTTCCCAGCCGGCGACGGCAACGCGACGGCCTCTCCGACGTGGCCTGACTCTCGGCCGTATCGTGGCAAGGAGCACACTAGTTGCTCCGCCGCAGGTCCGTCTCTGGAGGAAGTTGCTGGGCCAGCAACCAGGCCCGCCAGGCGTCTCGATCCCAACCATAGTTGACGTTGGTCAGGGCCACCAGGGCCTCGAGCACCTGACGATTCTTTGCCAGCACGGTTCGTGTCTTCGGGCCACCACCAAGGGACAGACCACCGCTGCCTGGTGAAAAGCTTGCCGATGTCTGCCCACCCGACCCTGGATCAGTGACAACCGTGTGACGGGTCGCGAGCGCGCCTATCAACGGTTCGATCGCCGAGCGGTTGCCGATCCGGCCCAGGACCGCTGCTGCCCGATTGATTCTGTCGTTGTCCGGGCCGCCCAAGGCCGCCACCAGCGGCGGCACCACCTGCGCTGCATGGGCCTGCGTCAACTTTTCCGTTGCCTGCCACCGCACCTCACGATCGGCATGGTCAATCGCCAGGGCAAGCAATGCCTGGACCGCTGCCGGGGCCTGAATCTTCCCGAGCGCCTCCACATAGAGCAGCCGTGCCCGGGGCACCGGGTCGGTCGCAACGGCCTTCACGAGCGCGGGTACCACCAGGGGATCATCGAGTTCACGGATGGCCACCGCAGCCTGCTCGGCACGGTCAGGGTTGTCCAGGTCACGACGCAGCCGCTCCAACTGCTGCCGGGCGGCAACCTCTGCGGCTGTAACCGCCTTTGCCTGCTTGATCAGGCTGATTTCCTGCGCGGTTCGCCAGGCCCCATCAAACCGCTGGTAGCCAAGGGCCTCCATCTGCTGGCTGTGCGTAGACGGCGACGCAGCAGCCACGGCACCAGCCGTCACCACCATCACCAGCCCAACGACACGTGCCCTGAGTCTGCTCGCCATACCTGTTTCATCGGAAAAATGGCCCGGTTTCCTTCCCCCTGGCTCAGATCCCACCGGCAGCATTCTGCAGCATGCCGACATAGACCGAAAAGATGCGGAAGATAACCAGAATGATCAGGCCGGCCACTGCCAGCCAGACCCCACCCCCAGCAGCCTTGGCCGCTGCCTCAAACCCACGCCGGGCCTCATCCGCGAATTGGTCACTGAGCCGGCTGAGCACCTCGGCAACCGTGCCGGAGGTTTCCCCCACTGCAATCCCCTCGACCAGCACCGCAGGGAACCGCTGACTGGCCGTTAAGGCCTCGGCGAGCGTGTCCCCCGCCAGCAGCCTGCTCTCGATCCTGCGAGCATCGACGGCCAGCCCGGGCGCGACCGTCCCCGCCATCTCAACCAATCGTCCCGCATCGAGCCCGGCGCCGGATGCCAGCGAGGCCGCCCGACTCCACGCGGCCGCCTCACTGGCCCGGGTTGCCGGCCCAATCAGCGGCACCCAGTTGAGGATCTGCCGAACCGGTCCATGGGCCCGCCAGTTGGCCAGCAGCAGGCGAAAGCCGAAGGCGAGCGTCGCAGCAGCGGCCACCAGGAAGATGGCGTAGGTCACCAGGCCAGATGCCCCCACCAGCCCCAACCCAATGAAGTCGAGTGGTTTGCCCCGCTCCAGTTCCATCATGCCGCCGAGAAAAATCAGCAACCCCACCACCAGCAGCGCCAGGCACAACTGCATGCCGGGCCAGACCAGGCTCGCTCGCAGTTGCCGTGACGTCTGCACCGTGTGGTTGAGCACCCGGGAGAGTTCGCGCAGGGTGTCGACGTCCCGGCCGGTTTGGTCACCGACCGCCACCATGCCCAGCACCAGCGGCGAGAAAAGACCGGTGCAGCGGAGTGCCTCCGAGAGCATCTCGCCCTCACCCAACGCCTGCGTGGCCACCGCCAGCCGGGAACGCCAGCGAGCCGGCAGCCGAGCCACCTCGTTGGCCCAGGCCTTGCGAAGATCGATCCCTGCCCGCAGGGTGATCGCCAGCCGGCCCAGCAGGTCGGCCTGCAGCCGCAACGGCAGCCGACGACGCAGCAGTCTGCTCGGCTCCTGGACCGATGACTCATTCATTCGTTTCACACCCCATCTTCGCCCTCCGCGTCGGCAAACAGGCCCTGCCCGCTCCCACCTGCCCGAGCATCTGGTACAACCCGGGCGTTGGTTCGCCCGTGGCAGGGATTCTCTCCCGGCCCGTCGAGTGTCGCATAATTCCCCCTCCGCTTCTCGCTTCGCCATGACTGCCCACTGGCCGACCGTCACGATCGTCGGAGCTGGTCTGATCGGTGGCTCGGCCGGACTCGCCCTGGCCAGCCGGCGGCTGGCCGACCGTATTATCGGGGTAGGTCGCTCAGAAGCCTCGCTGGCAGCCGCCCAGGAACGGGGGGCCGTCACCGAAACCACCACTGATCTGGCAGCCGGAGTCGCCGCCGCCGATCTGGTGCTGGTTGCCACCCGGGTCGGCATGATCCCCAGCCTCCTTGAGCAGATCGACGCGGCCATCCGCCCCGACACCCTGATCACGGACGCTGGTAGCACGAAGGCATCGATCGTCGCCGCCTGGGACCAGCAGCATCGGCGGGGTCGTTTTGTTGGCAGTCATCCGCTGGCTGGCAGTCACCAGCGCGGCCCGCAGGCAGCCGCCGCCGACCTCTTTGAAGGCCGGCTGACGGTGCTCACACCGACACCCACCACACCACCGGCTGACTGCGAGGCGATCGCCGCATTCTGGTCGGCCCTGGGAGCCGAGGTCCTGGAACTGCCTCCCGCTGAGCATGATCGGCTGCTGGCCGCCGCCAGCCACGCACCCCATGTCATTGCCGCAGCCCTCGCTGCCGCCACACCTGCGGCAGCCCGCCGCCTGACGGCAGGTGGCTGGCGGGATACCACCCGCATCGCTGCCGGTGACCCTGAACTCTGGGCTGATATCCTGCTCGACAACGCTGCCGCAATCGCCAGCCAACTCGAACAGGTCACCGCCACCACTGACCATCTGCGGGCTGCGATTGAGGCCGGAGATCGTGCCGCCCTCATCCGCCTGCTCACCCATGCGAAGGAAAGTCGTGATGCTCTGGGAAGTTGATGTCCACCCCCGCGAGGCTGGCCCCGCTCTGCATGGTCTGATCGCCGCCGGTCATGACCTGAGCCTCGATCTCAGCACCGCCCATGTTGCCATCGGCTGGCTGATCGAGGGTGACCTGGACCACGCGACCGTTGAGCAACTGGCCGAACGACTGCTGACTGATCCCGTCGCTGAAGTCTGCCGCGTAGCAGCGGTTGATGACCCGGTGTTGCTGACGCCCCCCCCGGGTGCCCAGGCAGCTGACAGCCGTGTGCTGCATGTGCTGCCCAAGCCGGGGGTCACTGACCCCGCCGCAGAGAGTGCCCGGGAAGCAATGACCTTGCTGGGGGTGGATGCAACGGCTGTCCGCAGCCTGCGAAAGTATTGGCTGCCCGCTGCGGTGCCTGTCGCCGTGGCCGAGCAACTGGCCTGGAAACGGCTAGCCAGTGACGCGATTCATGATGTGGCCATCGGACCGCTGCCCCTGACGCGACTCAGCGGCGGTGCGGCCTGGGAGCTGTCCCGCGAAACCGTGCCGCTCGACGGCCTCGACGATGCGGCCCTGGAAACTGTCAGCCGGGAACGCTGCCTCGCCCTGACGGCTGCCGAACTGCGGGCCGTGCGGGAGCATTTCCAGACGCTCGGGCGACCGCCTTTCGAAATCGAACTGGAGACGATTGCCCAGACCTGGAGTGAACACTGTTGCCACAAGACTCTCGGCAGCCCGATCGATCACGAGAGCCCGTGTGGGGCCGTTCGCTATGACAACCTCCTGAAGGAAACTGTCTTTGCTGCCACCCAGACCGTGCGGGAACGCCTCGGCGAGAACGACTGGTGCGTGAGTGTCTTTCGGGACAACTCCGGTGTGGTCCGCTTCGATGGCGACCACGACATCTGCGTCAAGGTCGAGACCCATAACCATCCCTCCGCCATTGAGCCCTACGGCGGGGCAGCGACCGGCCTCGGTGGTGTCATCCGTGACGTCCTCGGCACCGGTCATGCCGCCAAACCGTTGGCCAACCTCGACGTCTTCTGCGTGGCCCCACTGGAGACCCCTGCGGCAGCGATCCCCCCCGGTGTGATTCCACCGCAGCGGCTGCTGCACGGCGTGGTCGCCGGTGTCCGTGACTACGGCAACCGGATGGGCATTCCCACAATTGCCGGTGCGGTGGCCTTCCATCCGGGCTACCTCGGCAACCCGCTGGTCTTCTGCGGCACGATCGGCATCATGCCACGAGACTCGGCCGACGGGCGGGTGGAGCCGGGCGATCTGATTGTGGTTGCCGGGGGCCGGACCGGCCGCGACGGCATCCACGGTGCTACCTTTTCCAGCATCGAACTCTCCAGCGACAGCGAAAGCCAGTCGGGCGGATCGGTGCAGATCGGGCATGCCATTCACGAAAAGACCCTGACCGACTTCACTCTCGCCGCTGCCGAAGAACGACTGTTCCGGGGGCTCACCGACTGCGGTGCCGGTGGCCTCTCCAGCGCCGTCGGAGAGATGGGGGCCGAAGTCGGGGCCGAGGTCGACCTTGAGACCGTCCCGCTGAAGTACGACGGTCTCTCTGCGACTGAAGTCTGGATTTCCGAGGCGCAGGAACGCATGGTGCTGGCCGTCCCACCGGCGGACTGGCCCCGCCTGGCTGAAATCGCCCGGCAGGAAGGAGTCGAGGCGACAACCATTGGACGGTTCACTGGAGATGGCCAACTGACCCTCCGCTGGCACGGGGAACTGGTCGGCGAACTGAATTGTCATTTCCTCCACGAAGGTCGGCCCCGCCAGCGGCTCACGTCACGCTACACACCGCCGGCTGACGCAGCGGTCACCTGGTCACTCGCTGACACTTCGCTGGGGGATCTCCTCTGTGACCTGCTCGGTGCTGCCGACGTGGCGAGCAAGGAATGGATCATTCGTCAGTATGATCACGAGGTGCAGGGGCAGAGTGTGCTCAAGCCACTGCTGGGCCCAGAGGCTGGCCCCGCTGATGCCACGGTCATCCGCGGCGTGCTCGGTCGTCCCCGTGGCATCGTGCTTGGGGTTGGCCTGCGGCATCACCTCGGCCCGCTCGATCCCTATCAGATGGCCGTCGGAGGCATCATTGAGGCGGTGGCCAACTGCATCGCCGCTGGGGCCGATCCCGACCGGATCGCTTTGCTTGACAACTTCTGCTGGGGCGACTGCCGTCGGCCCGAGTCGCTCGGCACGCTGGTTGAGGCCTGCCGAGGCTGCCAGGATGCTGCCATCGAACTGGCCGCTCCCTTCGTCAGCGGCAAAGACAGCCTCAACAATGTCTTTACCTGGACCGACGCCGACGGCCAACAACAAGAACGGTCGATTCCGCCAACGCTGCTCGCCACCGCAATGGGGCAGATCGATGATATTGGCCGCTGTGTTTCTCCTGACCTGAAGCGGGCAGGCAATCGGTTGGCAGTGGTCGGCATCTCCTCCGGTGACCTCGCCGGCAGCCAACTGGCGGTGCTCGGCCGCGTCGCTGGGGGCCGGGTCCCTGCCGTCGATTTCACGGCCTGCCGAGCGGTCTTTGCCGCGATCTACCAGCTCAACCAGCACCGCCTGCTGGCCGGCTGTCACGATCTCTCCGACGGCGGGCTGGCGGTCGCCGTGGCCGAGATGGCAATCGGCAGCGGACTCGGGGCCACGCTCGACCTGGCTGCCGTACCACTGGCAGCTGGCACCCCCGCCCCAACTTCAGATGATCTCGCCAGCCTAGTAACCGTGACCGCCACGGAAACGCCGGGACGCTTCCTGCTGGAGGTTGCCGATGAGCATGCTGACCGCGTGGCAGCAGTGCTTGGTGACCTGCCCTGGGCCTGGCTCGGCCATGTCACGGACGACGGGCAACTGACCCTGCAGGCTGGACGCGACACGGTTGTCGCGGCCCTGCCGGTTCCGTCCCTGGCCACCGCCTGGCGCGGCCCCAGCCAGGCGCAATCATCCTCCATCGCTTCTGTTTAAGGACTCCGTCATGCTTGCTCCTCGCGCTCTCATCCTTCGCGGCCCGGGCACCAATTGTGACCAGGAAACAGCCCATGCCTTCGAACGCGCCGGTGGCGTGAGCCGTCGAGTCCACGTCCGCAGTCTGACTGAGAAGCCGACGCTGCTCGATGACGTGCAGATTTTTTGTATCCCCGGCGGCTTCTCCTATGGAGACGACATCGCCAGCGGCCGCATCCTAGCCCTGGAACTGAGCCAACGACTCGGCGATGCCCTCCGCCGGTTTCATGAGCGGGGTGGACTGATCCTCGGCATCTGTAACGGCTTTCAGGTTCTGCTCCAGACCGGTCTGCTCCTTCCGGCCACTCCTGCCGGTCAACCACAGGCCACACTGGCGCACAACACTTCTGGCCAGTTCATCGACTGCTGGGTGCACCTCCAGGCGACCCCAGGCAACTGCGTCTTCCTGCGCGGGCTCAGTCAGTTTGAACTGCCCGTGGCCCATGCCGAGGGCCGCTTTGCCACTGCGAGCGACGCCTTCCTCGACACGCTCGACGCCTCAGGGCAGCTGGTCCTCCGGTATGCCGACAATCCGGCTGGCCGGTCGACCAACCCCAACGGGTCGGTCCGCAACGTCGCTGGGCTCTGCGATACCTCCGGACGGATCCTGGGCCTGATGCCCCATCCGGAGCGGTTCATCGAGGCCACCCAGCACCCCGCCTGGGCCGGACGGCTCAGCCCCGAGGCCGCTGGAGCGGGGCTGGCGATCTTCCGTAATACCCTGCGGGCTGCGGGTGGAGATGCAGGTTGACCCAGTCCGCTGGTCTGCCTACCTTCCCTGCCCCTTGTTGCGGATCTGCTCTCAGGCCAACGGACGAATTATGCAGTCGTGCCGTCCCGCTTCCCCTGCACTGTCACGGCTGGTGCCGCACGCATTGCTGCTGGTGCTAACGCTGGCTGGCTGCCGCCTTCCCCTCCTTGACGGCCTGCTGACCTCGTCAGCGGATGACTCGGCTGAGGCCCTGCTGGGTGGCCTTGGCGATGGCTCGGCCGCAGCCGGCAAGCTGGAAACGCTGCCGCTGGAATGCACGTTCATCAGACATGCCGAAAAGGACGCCGACCTCGGTGACGCCCTCTGGAATCTGGTCGACGAACAGTGCCTCCCGACCGATCTGCGATATCGGCTCAACAGCAACGGCCTGCGGGCCGGCATGATTCGCGGAAGCCTGCCACCCGCGCTCGCTGCCCGGTTCCGTCCCACGGCAGACGCAGCCGGCCCGACTGATGGCAGCCTGCTAGAGGCTGATCAGGCCGTCGTCCGCCGCGTGGTCCAGGCCCTGGCCGGCCGTTCCACTGAAATCGTCGCCACGCCACGGGTCCCGGAACTGGTGCTGCTGGAACGCGACACCCGCTCGTCGGCCGAGCAACTCTCCGGGCAAACCTATGCGGATGCCAGTGCGATTTTTGACGTGCGGATCACGCCCGCAGCCGATGGCGGCATCGGCCTCAGCCTGACCCCCTTGATCAAGCACGGGCCGATCGAACGCAGTTGGATTGGCGACGACGGGGCCTTTCGGCTGGAGGCCGGCCAACGCAAAACGCTGATGGACCGGCTGGTGCTTGAACTCCGGCTGCCTGCTGACGGCATCCTGATCCTCGCCTCTGCCGGCCCCCCCTCCTCAAGCCTGGGGGACGCCTTCTTCCGGGATCCCCGGGGCCGCCACGAAGGTCGCCGGCTGCTGGCGGTGCGAATGCTGGCTCGCACAACTGACCCGATGTTTACCGCAGGCCCAGCTGCCACGGCCGACGACTGAGAAACTGGGTAAACCTGGCAGGCCAACCGGTCTCCTGTCGTATGGTTTGGTCATGCCATGCCTGTTGTGCCGATTGAAACCGATGGGTGAGTCGGTCTTCGCCTCCCTTTGCGATTTCGGCAGCGGTCAGCGGGAACGTTCTCCCGCAATGATCTGCGTTGCCGGCGATTCTTTCGGGCAGAACCATGAGTACCAC
>WTHB01000029.1 GCA_011523305.1 Planctomycetaceae bacterium
GCAGCCATCTGCTGCTTGCCTGCGCGCAGGACGGCGTCAAGGTTGTGGCCGTGACCAATCCGACGGCTGCCAGTGTCGTCAAAACGATTCCAACCTCCGGGACGGCCTGGAGCGTTGCCGTCGCACCCAACGGAGGCAGGGCCTATGTCGGTCTGGGCCGTGATGGCGGCGTGGAGGTACTCAACGTCACAACACCAGCGCAAGCGACGCTGATAGGAGCGATCCATGCCACGGGCTTCACCGTCGGCACATCAGTTACCCCCGACAATCGTTATGTCCTGGTTGCTGATGGGTCGGTCGGCACCCGGCTGGTCGACACGGCGATTCCTCAGCGAACCCAGGTGGTCAACACCGCTGGCGGTGCCAATCGAGTTGCAATCACTTCCGGCGGTGACTACGCCTTCGTGGCTGATGACACGAGTGGCCTGGCAATCATCCAACTCAACAACAGCGGTGCGGCAACGGTGGCTGGCACGGTCGCGACCGGCCGGTTTGCTGCAGACGTCGCTCTTTCCGGCACCAACCGCTACGCCTATGTCGCCGATACGACGACCGGCCTGGTTGTTGTCGATGCGGTGAATCGGTCGGCCCCCTCGGTCGCGCGGACGATCGCGTCCCCCACCAATGCGATCGCCGTCGAGGTGACGGCCGATGGTGCCTATGCCGCAGTCGCCGACCGGTTTGGTGGGTTTGTGCTGTACAGCCTGGCGAACCCCGCCGTTCCCAGTGAAGCTGGCCGTGTTGGGGGTCTCTGGCCTGTCACCGACATGGCGATCGACGCAGCCCGGCAGACCGCCATCCTGGCGACCGATTACCGCGGCATCCAGGTGTTCGACATCAGTAGCCCCGCGACCCCGCGATCAGTCGCCACGCTGAACCTTCCGGGAACGGCCGTCGCCGTTGCGGTCTCCGCGGATGGAAGTCGCGCGTACGTTGCAGCCGGGGAGGACGGCCTGCATATTGTCGATCTCTCCAATCGCACGGCCCCGGTCCGAATTGGCACCTTCCTTGGCGATGCGCCAGTCACCGGCGTATCGGTGTCGGACGACGGCACGCAGCTCTATGTGGCCACGACCCAGGGCGTGGCGATCCTGCTGACCGCAGCCGCAGACGGCCCCATTCTGGTCGGGGTACTCGAGACACCAGGCACTGCCAAAGCCACCGTCGTTTCGTCTCAAGGGAAGGCCGTTGTTGCCGTTGGGAGTGCCGGGGTTTTCCTTCGGGATGTCACGGCTCCGGCTGGATTCTCACGGGCATCCTCAGGAATTGAAGCTGCCAACTACGGAACGGTGGAGAGCCGGGGCAATGTCGCACTTGCCCGCGATGCCGGTGGTGTCTGGCGTGCAAACGAAACGCCCGTCCAGACCCCCGCCGGCACGGAGTCGATGCTCGGCATTTGGCAACTCGCTGAGGCTGAAACGATCGGAGGCTCCAACCTGCTCTTTGCTCGGCACCCGTCGGGCGCTGTGCACCGTCTGGTCGCCGACAGCAATTGGCAGCTGATCGGCTTTTCAGGTGTTGGCAACGCCGACAGTCGCTGGCTGCCGGGCACGGCCCGCGGTCAGGCAGCGCCGCCGGATACTTCCAACCCAATTCCCACCGGCGTCACCGTGCCGCTCGACCTTGTCGGGGGCGTCTTCTTGCGGCACGATGCAGCCGGCACGCTCTACGCCGATGCAACACCGCTGAGCCAGGCTGGATCACCACTTTCCCTCAGCACACTTGGGGACCTCCGACCACTGGCCGCCGAGGTCTTTCCGACCGGAAACCATCTGTTGCTGCGGTCGCCCGCCAACGAACTGATCGTCTGGAACTTTACGTCGGAGTGGGCGTTTACTGATGCCGATAGCCCGGTCGCGGCCAATACCATCACCGGACTCGGCCTGCTGGCACTGTTCGGCGTTGGCGGCGACGGTTCTTCCTCTTGAGACCAGATTGACTGCCGCAGGTCGTTGATCGAGCTCCGCTCAGTCCTGGTCAGGGATTTCGGCAACAGGCCTCAGACTCATTACCTCTTTGAGGACAATCTTGGTTACGGTGGCGACAAAGTCGCCATTCATAGCAATCTTCGTCGCAGCACCACCGGGCAGTGGCCGCAGAAGCAATCGAAGACGGGGCTCAAGCCCTTCGGCCTCCTTAACGAGTTCAGCAGTATCAGGCTCCAAAGCCGTGAACATGTTCTCACGCAGCAGTCCGCCGAGACTTGCCGTAAGGTCGAGAAATGGCTTGAACGGCGTAGCAGCATCGTCGGCAAACGTCAGGCGATATCCAGACGTCCCTCCCGCCACAATAAAAACCTGCTCGGCCGTGGACGCAATCGTCACGCCACCAATCGGCACACGAAGGTCGTGATACCGCCAGCCGTCAACTGGCTCAACCGGAGGCTGCAACTCAAGGCCGAGTTTTTCAAACAGCGGAACCATCTCGGCTGCCAATGCCTCACCGTCGGCAACCCGCAGGCCCAGTACAACGGTTGGCAGAGGAACAGTAGCGTCAGCAGCAGGGGCCTCAACCATGACGCAGGCGTCGATCACGCCTGTGGGAGACACTGCCTTGATCAGACTCTGGGGAAACGACCGCATGATGCCCGACACCGCCGCCGCAACCACTGCCGGAGACACACCCTCCGCAGCCAACTCAGCTGGTGTTGCCTGCTGATCGCCCGCACCTTCAACTTGCCCGGTCCCCGCATTACCCTCCGACAGAACAGCATTGAGGCTCGCTTCGAGCACCTGCCACTGTTCCGCGGCAACCACCTGGGCCAACTGGCCCCTGAGCACGACGGCCTGTTCGTCCCGTGGTTTGGGAACCGCCACCAGCGGCGTCACGGCGGCCGCCTCGGCCCACAGAGCGGCGGCCTCCGAGCCCTCATTGGCTAGGAAGTGGGTCTCGTAGGCCACCTCGTCAGCGTCCGGGTCGATCTTCAAGCCGATCATCAGTGCTGATGTCTGCCGAACAATCTGCCGCACAGCGTCTCCAGCAGCATCAGCATCGATGTTTGCCTGCCCCGGTATCGCGCCGGCAACGAGTGGGTTCGCACTGTTTGCCTCGACAGCCTCGTAGAGCTGGGTTTCAATCGCCTCGGGCAACCGCGAGGGATAGAGCTTCAGCCCGACACTAAAACGGTCTGAAACCAGGTTGAGCTCCTCGCCGGGGTCCGCCATGACAACGGGGCTGCCCTTCGGCCGCACAACCACCCAACGGGGACCAGCCGTTGCGTCAACAGCGGCTCCGAACTGTAACGCCGCCTTCGTGATTATGGCTGCCAGCTCAGCACCAGCCCCATCCGCCGCTGGCACAAACCCATGCAGCACCGGCTGCTCATCGACCAAGGCCATCACCACACCGACCGGCCGCGTTTCATCAATAGCCTGAAGTCCTGGCCCATCCGCGCCCAGCACCATCGGGGCAAATGCGTCGATCATTCCGCCAACAGCCGGATTGCCCACAAGACCGCCAACCCAGCCGGCCTGAGTTCGGATAGCCTGCAGGCTGTCGACGGCAACCACTGCTAGTACCGTTGGCTTGCCATCGGTCGCCTGACCATCAGTGGCAAGGCCCAGCGTGAGGGCCACCACCCCAAATACCCGAGAGGTCACCATGCCCCACCGCCTCAAGCCAGGGGCCATCCTAACGCACCCCGGCCGCGATAGTTCACCAAACACGCTCATGAGTGATTCCCCGACGGTGTGATATTGCCCCTCTCCCACAAGGCCCAAAGTCTAATCAGTGGGGTTTGCAGCACGCAAACGCGGCCGGGGCCGATGCAATCCGCGAGCGATCAGCCTCGATCGGGCATCCGCACGCCAGCCGGTAGAAACGTGACCGCTCGGTCGTTCGCGAGCGGCTCACCCGGTGTGGATCGGCCACGCTCCACGATCGTCGCGAGCAGACGCAGCAGCCGCTCAACCTGCTCTGGATGCTCATCAGCCACATTGGTCGTTTCGGCCAGATCCTCACCCAGATGAAACAACTGCAGCGGCGGCAGCCCCTGCTTCTTCGCCACATTCTCTTTTGGGGCACTCCACCCGCCGCTGCCATGACAAAGACAAAGTTTCCAGTCACCCTGGCGAATCGCAAACGAACCATCAACCGAGTGGCTGACGATTGCGTCACGAACTGACTCGCCCTTCCCTGTCAGCACCGGTAGCAGGGTGAACCCGTCCTCGCCTCCAGCCGCCCGTCGCGGCTGCCCCGTGATGTCAGCCAGCGTTGTGTAAATGTCGGTGTGGCAGGCAAGCGTGTCAGTAGTCCGCCCGGCAGGAATGCGGCCCAGCCAGCGGGCAATGAGCGGCACGCGATGCCCTCCCTCGAAAATGTCGGCCTTGTGCCCACGGTAGGGGCCACTGGGATCGTGGCCGTGCTCGGCAAGGAGTTCAAAATTTGCCTGCGGTGAGCACCCATTGTCACTCGTGAAGATCACGAGGGTATTTTGCTCCAGCCCCTCGGCCTTGATGACATCGAGCAACTGCCCCATGAGGTGGTCCACCTGCATGACAAAGTCTGCGTAGGGGTTCAGCCCGCTGGCGCCCTTGAAGGGTGGCACCGGCACAATCGGCGTATGGGGTGCCGGGAGCGGCAGATAGAGAAAAAACGGCTTGCCGTCGCGGGCTGGCTTTGCCCGGGCCTTCACATAGTCGATCGACTTGTCGAACAGGTGCGGCAGCACTTCTGGAATGTGGAAGTCTGACCCGATCGGTCCACTTCGATACCAGCCATACCGATCCTCTTTTGCGGTCACCCCCTCCGTGCGATCAGGCGCCGCCGTAATTCGCCCCGTATCGACCCAGACATAGGGCGGCATATCGAGCGACCCGCAGTGGCCGTAGTACGAATCAAAGCCGTTGATATCTGGGCCGTTGGCAACCGGCTTGGTGAAGTCGATCTCATCGCCCTGCTTGTGCCAATCCCAGCCGAGATGCCACTTGCCAATCATGGCGGTGTGATAACCGACCGCCTGCAGCAGATGGCCGAGGGTGGGCCGGTCAGCAGGAATCAGATGTCCGCTGCGGCCGCTAAGCACGCCGCGGGCCAGCCGCGACCGCCAGTTATAGCGACCCGTCAGCAAGCCATACCGGGTCGGTGTGCAGACCGAACTGGTCGTGTGAGCATCCGTGAAGGTGATGCCTTCATCAGCAAGTTGCTGCAGCCGGGGCGTCTTGATTTTGCAGTCTTGATTCGTTGGCGAGACATCACCAATACCAAGGTCATCGGCCATGACAAGGATCACGTTGGGGCGGTCGGAACTGGCGGCCTTTGCCTGAAAGACCGGCAGCACCAGGGCAAACACGGAGAGCGCGGCCACACCACGGCTGCAATTGAATTTCTTCCGTTTGATCATGTCCTTGCCTTCTCTCCTGTTGAATCCAAAACTGCTAGACTCCCGCTGCAACGCCGGCAGACGCTTTCCCTGTTCGCACTACGACGTCATGAGCAGCCACAATCTTATCACCATCATTGTCATGTGCGTGCTCACCGGCCTTTTCGCCGAGGCTGCACGGGCCAATGAGGCTTTCCCCGGATCACAGCAGACGTTTCATGGATTCACGATGTTTCATGACACCGAGACCGGGCGGCGGGTCGTGGTGCCGAAAACCGCAGCCGTGGGTCGGCCCTGGGTCTGGCGGGCCCGCTTCTGGGGACACCAGCCCCAATTCGACCTCGCCATGCTTGAGCGGGGTTGGCACGTCGCATATTGCGAGGTTGGCAACCTATTCGGAAGCCCCGAGGCCATCACCAAGGGCGACGCCTTCTATCACGACCTCGTAACCAACCACGCACTGTCAGCCACACCCGTCCTCGAAGGGATGAGCCGTGGCGGGCTGTTTATTTACAACTGGGCCGCCGCAAACGCCGACAAGGTGACAGCGATCTACGGTGATGCCCCGGTGATGGATTTCACCAGCTGGCCCGGTGGACAGCAGGCGGGCAAGGCTGGCCCGGGTGCACCTGCTGCCTGGAATGCCTGCCTGAAGGCATACGGCCTGACCCCGGAGCAGGCCCTGGCTTATCGCCACGGTCCACTTGATCGACTCACCCCACTCGCGGCCGCCGGAGTCCCTATCATCCACGTGGTCGGCGACGCCGACGAAGTCGTGCCAGTCACGGAGAACACGTCGATAGCTCAACAGCGATACCATTCGCTCGGTGGAACTTTTGAGGTCATTCACAAGCCCGGCGTTGGGCATCACCCGCATTCTCTCAAAGACCCCACGCCGATCGTAGACTTTGTGCTGGCAGCCTGGGCCAACCACGCCCCTGGCCAGTCAGTGGGAGAGTAAGGCCACAGGACTGGAGACATTATCCTCCGCAGGACCATCCTGGAGTCACAAGCACGTCTGAAGCCGTCCGTTCATCCCTCACCGCCTCAAGGATGCCCTTGCCATGCGACTTTCTTCAGTTGTTCTCGGTGCAGCATTCGCATTGGGCTCTGCCCTGCTCGATAGCGACCTGGCGACCTCAGCTGAGCCTGCCCTCCAGCCTCGTAGCCAGCCAAACCTGATCTTCATTCTCTCTGACGATATCGCCCAGGGCGACGTCGGTGCGTACGGCCAGACGCTCATCCACACGCCAAACCTTGACCGTCTCTGTGCTGAGGGCACCCGCTACCTGTCGGCCTACACCGGCACCAGTGTCTGTGCGCCGGCCAGAAGTTCCTTTTTCACTGGTCTGCACTCAGGCCACTGCCCAATCCGCGGGAACCGCGAAATCAAACCCGAGGGCCAGAAGCCACTCCCCGCTGGCCTGACCACCGTCGGCACCGTCCTGAAATCAGCCGGCTATGCGACGGCCACCATCGGCAAGTGGGGCATGGGCATGTTTGACACCACGGGCAGCCCCTTCACAAACGGCATCGACCACTTCTACGGCTACAACTGCCAGCGGCATGCGCACAGTTATTTTCCGCCCTACCTCTACGAGGATTACCACCGCGTTGATATCCCGGAAAACGAGGGTGGCCAGAAGGCGGTCTATGCCCAAGACCGAATTCAGCAGGATGTGCTTGATTGGGTGGATGCCCATGACGACACGCCGTTTTTTCTCTTCTACGCGATCACGCTTCCGCACGGAAAGTACGAGATTGATGACCAGGGCATCTACAAGGACAAGCCCTGGAGCGAGCAAGAGAAAAACTACGCCGCCATGGTGACCCGGCTCGATTCTGACGTCGGAGCCCTTGCTGATCTGCTTGAGAAAAAGGGAATCGCCGAGAACACCCTGATCGTCTTTGCCGGTGACAACGGCTCGTCGTTCAATCCGAAAACTCCACTCGGAAAGCGGTTCGACCAGACCATGGGCGGCACCCTCCGCGGCTACAAGCGGGGCCTCTACGAGGGCGGGCTACGGCAGGCCGCCTTTGCCTGGTGGCCCGGCACGGTGCCCGCTGGCCGCGTGACCGACGAGCCCTGGGCCTTCTGGGACCTGCTGCCAACCTTTGCGGACCTTGCCAAGGCCGACCTGCCAGCGGGCTACACGCCCGATGGTCACTCCCTTGTGACCTTCCTAAAGGGAGGACCGGCACCGCAGCGGGACTCGTTCTATTGGGAACTGCACGAGGGTCGAAACCACATCCAGGCGATCCGCTGGGGCAACTGGAAGGCGGTCCGCCCCAAGGCAGGTGGTGCAGTGGAACTCTACAACCTGGCTGATGATCTTGGCGAAACGACCGACCTGGCTGCGGACCGGCCGGAGCTTGTCACGAAAGCAGTGGCCATGATGAATGCCAGCCGCACGGCTGACCCAGCCTGGCCCGATCCTGCAGAAGCCCAGCCCAACCGGTAAGACGTCAGGCAGACGCCGCGTTGTGCCCCAGTACAAAGCTGGCTGTGATCGCTAGAGAGACGGTCTCGCCACTGTCGGCATGGAGGGTCACCGCGTCGGATTCGAATTCGATCCGGTCAACGCGGTCAAATCCTGCCGGCACGGCGACCGCTGCTTGAATTGACCGGACCTCCGTCGGCTGTTCCGCTGACAGGTTCACCGCCGTTGTGATGCCCTGATCTGAAAGGCAGTTCGGCTCGACCGATGCAGCCAGCCCGTCGGCGAAATAGCCGCAGATGTCCTCGAGGCCCAGGCACTGGTTTCGGCCATTCCAGGGAAAAGAATGTCGCCCCCGGTTCCCCAGCCAGAAGGCCGTGGTTGGCAGCAGACTGGGGTCTCGCAGGGAAAACCAGACCCAGTGTTCCCGCGTATTCACCGCCGCCGTCCAGGCGGGCTGGCCAGCGAGGGCATCCGTGTCAGCCACCAGGGCGAACAGGTCGGTATAGCCGCGGCGGGCGGGCAGCCGCGAGCAATCGACCGTGGCTGGTGATTTGAATTGGCTTGGCACCTGGGTGAGATCCGTAAACGCTTCCCCTGCTGCAAGCGATTGATACTCACCCACGGCGGGATCGCCGAACACCCCCGGGTTCGTCATCGCCAGCCGCACGGGGCTGGTTGAAATGGCAAACACGCCATCCTCATCGGGCATCGCGAGCGTCGCATGGTGTCCCAAAGGCGTCGGGCCGGCAAAGCCCTCAATCCGATGGCAGATATAGACCGCTGGATGACCCCGCCGCAGGCTGATCTCCTTAGTCACCCGGCCGGAACGGATCTGGGTTGCAAGCGACAGCACCAGGCGGGCCGAGCCATCTGCTGACACCTCGTTCGCCTCAAGCGACCAGGACTCGGTGGCAACCTCGCCATGCACGGGATGTTGCTCACCGTTCCAGGCCGCGGCATTGCCTCCAAAAGGCATACAGAAGAAGTCGCCCCGCAGCGGCGCAAGGACTGCCGCCGGCATCTCAGCATGACCCTCGTCCTGCCACGGGCTGATGAAGTAGGGGCTGATGGCGGAATCCCCCTTGCCAAACGTGACCGGCGCCATGTGGCCACCCAGCCGGGTTACTGCCACGGAGACGGTATCGTTTTCAACCACGTAACACGGCTGCGAGTGGATCGTGGTCGTACTCATGGCATCGGTCCTTCTGCTCTGCTGGCTGGTGAATTCCATCTGGGGGCATTCACCCCGAAGGGCAAATTGTAGCGAATGACGCCGGCTCGCTAGGCTGGACAGACGCCTACCCACAAGGAGCCTCCCATGCTGCCCACTCGCCTGCTGTTGCTTGCCTGTCTGCTAAGCCTTTGCCCCCGGTCGGCCGCAGCCGGACACCCCACTGGCGGACGCTGGATCGACCTCACCCACGCCTTCTCTTCAGAGACCATCTATTGGCCCACAGAACCGGGCTTTCAATTCATTCGGGGCCCCAACGGGCCGACCCCAAAGGGCTACTACTACGCAGCCAACCGCTTCACGACCGCCGAGCATGGAGGCACCCATCTCGACGCCCCCCGGCACTTTTCGGAACACGGCCAGACCACCGATGCCATTCCGCTGGGCCGATTGATTGGACCGGCGGCTGTTGTCGATGTCGGGGCTGCCTGCCAAGAGGACGCCGCCTATGAGGTGACCATCGACGACCTGCTCGCCTGGGAGGCCGCGTACCAACTGCAACTGGTCGATCGCATCGTGCTACTGCGAACCGGTTGGGCAAACCGGTGGCCCGATCGCACGGCGTACCTCGGCACCGACCAGACCGGGCCCGGGGCCGTCGCAGCCCTCCGCTTCCCCGGGCTTGCTCCCATGGCGGCCCGCTGGCTTGTCGAACACCGCCGCGTGCTGGCCATTGGCATCGACACCGCCAGCATCGACCACGGGCCGTCCACCCACTTCGGGAGTCACGTCACGCTCTGTGCTGCCAATATTCCGATCTTTGAGAACGTTGGGCCACTCATCGATCTGCCAGCGACGGGTGCGACCGTCATTGCCCTGCCAATGAAAATTGCCGGGGGCAGCGGTGGCCCGTTGCGGATCGTGGCCCAGCTGCCGCTGCTCGAGTGACGCCGGGCGGCTACTCCACGATCACCCGGTCTGCGGTCGGCTCAGCCGCAACCGCCTCGCCAATCCGCCAGCTTGTCAGGCCGCAGTCAGCGAGTTGATTCTGGATGCTGTCGGCGAAGTGCGGCGACACCACCAGCACCATGCCGAGCCCCATATTGAAAACCCGGTCCATTTCGGCAGCTGCAATGTCACCAAGTCGCTGCACCCAGCCAAACACCGGCGGCACCTCCCAGCTGTCTCGCTGAATGCGGACCTGCACCGTGGCCGGAACGATTCGGCCCAGGTTCTCTGCCAGCCCGCCACCGGTGATGTGGGCAATGCCGTGCACCACCTGCTTGACCCGGTAGTGACGCAGCACGGTTCGGACCGGCCGGGCATAGAGCCGCGTCGGCTCGAGCAAAAGCTCTCCAACGGTCTTGCCACC
>WTHB01000011.1 GCA_011523305.1 Planctomycetaceae bacterium
CCACCGGCCATTCAGCGAAACGCCGGCAGCGGCGTCTGCGAGCCAACAGGAAACCGCTGTGGCGCCGCCGGCAGCGGCGACTGACTCGCCGGCTGAACGGCCCCGCCGCCGGTGGCTGGCTGGAACGCAGCGGGAACCGCTCCCCCGAAGGCTGACTGCTGGTCGGCATAGCGACCACTGGCTCCCACCGACGATCCGTTCACAGCTGGCATCCAGGCGGCAGCCGCCGCCACGGGAGACTCCTGGCCGGCAGCCGGCGTGCCCGATCCAGCGGTCGACGAATCGGTGCTCACACCAGCCCAGGCAGCAACCGACGTCACCCCGTCAAGCACCGCCTGCCACGACGTCGCCATCGACTCGGCATTGCCAGCCTGGCCGACAACGCTTCTGGCAGCAGCAGCGCCGCCACCCGCATCGAACTGCTGCCGAAACTCCTGCAAAAACGGATCGACCGTCTCGTGCAGATCAGGCGGAAGATACTGGTCGGCCTGGCCAATCAGCGTGGCCACAAGCTGTCCGCTCTGGCTGACGGTGATCTGGCCGCGATAGGCGGGCATCATCGTGACGGCAAAGAAGGTCACCACCACGCAGAACAGGGCGCCTTTGGCCAGCCCAAAGACAAGGCCCAACTGGTGGTCAAAGGCCGAGAGATGCACCGCATCGATCGCTGAAGAAACCACCCGGAACCCCACCCAGACGACCATCGACGTGCCGACATAGAGGGCGAGCATGGCCAGCAGCCGGTTCCAGGGGGGCTGCTGGCCGATCAGCGGTGCCAGTTCCGCACTGAAACGCAGCGCCACGTAGGAACTGAGGCAGATTCCGGCAATCCAGGCGATCTGCCAGACAATTCCCTTGAAATAGCCGAGCAGGCCCGCCGTCGCGAGCAGCCCAAGCATCACCAAGTCGTAACTTTCAACCGCCACAGACACATCCTCCTTGATCACACCGTCGCCACTGAGCCACGGACAGCAGCGGGAATGTAGAGGCCGAACGCCCCGCCCAAAAGTCCAGTTCACCCGCACGAGCCCCGCAGGCAGGAAACTCACCCCGGGCCACCTAAGCCTCCCAGGCTGTCTCCCGATCGCCGCACCAGCGAACCAGCCCACCGAGGCACCCTAAACGCCACAAGCCCCCTCGTCGCGCATGTCGCCCGGGCCGGTTAGGGAGTCAGTATTGCCTCGGAGGTGCAGGGGGTGGTGCGTGGCTTCGGCTCTGAATTCCGCGTCAGGAAAGCCGACAGAACACAATGAAGGTGTTTTCTGGGGACACTGTGTGCCCTGAGGCCGAAGGACCGGTCTCTCACACCTGCTCGCTGCCCGGCCCCGATCATGGCCGGCGGGGACGCAGGGAGTGACACCGTTCAAGGAGGGATTCGCAGCGTGCCGGGCTTCCGTGAGCACATCACCGGTTCGACGATCGTCGGCATTGGCTACGGTGCAGCCGCCTGGTACGTCGGCGAAGTACCGCCGCTGACGTGCCTGTTGGGCGCGGGCCTTTGCTCGGTCTCGGGCATGCTGCCTGACCTCGACAGCGGCCCCGGCATTCCGATGCGGGAAAGCGTCGCCTTCGCCGCGGCTGTCGTGCCGGTCATGCTCCTGCCGAGGCTGGAAAACTTCGGCCTCCCGACCGAAGCCCTGATTCTTGTCTGCGGCGTGATCTATCTCACGATTCGGTTTGGCGTGACCTATCTCCTCAAGGAATTCGCCGTCCACCGAGGCATGTTCCACAGCATTCCCGCTGCCGCCATTGCCGGCCTCACCGCCTTCCTGGCGTTTGCGTCGCAGGAACCAATGCACCGCTACTTCGTCGCCAGCGCCGTGGTGCTGGGCTTTCTCACTCACCTCATCATGGATGAGATCTGGTCGGTGAAACTCGGCATGTTTGGCCCAAAGATCAAAAAATCGTTCGGCACCGCCGTCAAGTTTCTCGGAAACGAAGCCTGGGCCAATATCGTCACCTACCTGCTGGTGGTGATTTTGGGAGCCCTTGCCGCCAGTGACGCCTCCGTGACCGAGCGGCTGTCAGTCGTCCGCCAGCAGGTAGAGCAGGCATCGCGGCAGTATCCCAACACGCCGCCGCTCCAGCCGATTTACCGTCGTTAGGGCTGACGTCGGGCAACCGGCTGAGGGCTGCACGCCAGGGCCTTGCCTGGGCTGGCTTGCTGCACGATCATGCGGAAATTGTCTCCCCTTTTGATGAATCCTTTTTGAAAGCACTTCCGGTCATGGACCTGCCAGCGGCTGCCATCGCCTCTGCCGCCCCCGGCAACCACCTGCTCCTGGC
>WTHB01000066.1 GCA_011523305.1 Planctomycetaceae bacterium
CTCATCCCCAGCGGGATTCTCCGGGACGGCGTCACCTGCGTAGTTACCGGTGGTGTCGTGCTCGACCCCTCGAGTGTCATTGGTGAAATCGACATGCTTGAGGGCCGCAATGTCACTGTGGCCGGCAAACTGCGGCTGAGTGACCGAGCCCACGTCGTCTTCCCCTGGCACATGGCAGAAGACGGCATCCTCAACGGCAGTCTTTCCAGCGGTGAGGCGATCGGCACGACAGGCCGAGGCATCGGCCCGTGTTACCGGGACAAGGTGGGGCGTTCCCTCGCGATTCGGTTGGGCGACCTCTATCGGCCCAACTTCCGAGAAACCTTCGACCATGTAATCTCGGTCAAGCAACGATTTCTGGAGGCCTCACAGCCTGCCGGCGCGGCCCCGCTGAATCTCGACCGTGAGGCAATCTTTCACCAATACAGTGGCTACGCCGAGCGGCTCCGTGACTATGTCGGTGAGACGACCACCTTCCTGCTCGATGCCGTTGAAGCAGGGCGGCCCGTGCTTTTCGAAGGGGCCCAGGGAGCGCTGCTCGATATCGATCATGGAACCTTCCCGTTCGTCACCAGCAGCAACTCATCAGGCGTTGGTGTCGCGAGTGGGTCGGGCGTGCCAGGCCGGTGGATCAACCGGGTCATCGGTGTGATCAAGGCCTATTCCACACGAGTTGGTGGCGGACCACTGCCAACCGAGCAGGACAATGCCATCGGCGAGCACCTGCGACAACGGGGCCGTGAGTTCGGCACCGTCACTCAGCGACCCCGCCGGTGTGGCTGGTTTGATGCTGTTGCCACCCGCTACACCGCCCGGCTCTCCGGTGTTGACGAACTGGCCGTGATGCTCCTCGATGTGCTCGGCGGGCTCGATGAACTGCGGATCTGCACCGGCTATCGGATCGGCGGCGAGGTGATCGACCGCTTCCCCAGCCAGATCGATGACCTCAAAGCAGCCGAACCGGTCTACGAAACCTTGCCGGGCTGGCCAGAAGAACTCACTGACGTTCGCAGTGAAGCAGACCTGCCGACCAATGCCCGGCGGTACATCGACCGTATCGGAGAACTGCTCGGCCGCCCAGTTTCGATCGTGTCGGTTGGCCCCGATCGTGCCCAGACCATTTTCCGTGAGCGTCCTTCTGCTACTGCCCCATGCCCTCCACATCCGCAGCAGGAACAGGCGACGGTGTGAGCGACCCTGCGTCGGTCACCCAGTCAACGCACCCGGTCGCCGCGACCGCTGGCAGCAATCCAGACACAGCCGGCCTGCCCCGGCATATTGCCATCATCATGGATGGCAACGGTCGCTGGGCCCAGCAACGGGAACTCGTTCGGGTCGAAGGGCATCGTCAGGGCGTCAACAGCGTCCGTCAGGTCACCGAGCAGGCAGCCCGACTCGGCATCGAGCAGCTCACCCTCTTCTGCCTGTCGAGTGAAAACTGGCGCCGACCGAAGGAAGAACTCGATTTCCTGATGCTGCTCCTGAAGCAGTACATGATCGAGGAGCGGCCGCTGTTGCTGCGGGAGCAGATCCGCCTGGTGATGATCGGGGATCGCACCGGCCTGCCAGCCGATACCCTGGCCGCTATCGATGAGACCGTTGCCTTGTGCTCAGGGAATACCGGCATGCGGCTCTGCCTGGCAGTGAATTACGGCGGCCGCGCTGAAATCACCGCCGCAGCCAGAGCGTTGGCCAAGCAGGCTGCCGCCGGGGAACTTGACCCTGACACGATCACTGAGGCAAGTCTCGCAGCCCACCTAGAAACGGCCGGCATGCCCGACCCCGACCTGCTCATTCGTACGGCCGGAGAAATGCGGGTGAGCAACTTCCTGCTCTGGCAGATGAGTTACGCTGAGCTCTGGGTGACACCAGCCGCCTGGCCGGAATTCACCGCTGACCACCTCGATCAGGCCATTGCGGCCTATCGGTCCCGTGAACGCCGCTTCGGAGGGCTGACTGCCTCATGACAACCGGCCGCAATCCCTTCGCCACCTTCGCCTCACGGGCCAGCACCTCAACCGGGCTCGTGCTTGGCTTCACTTCCCTGGCGTGGGCAGACGCCACTGGCTTCCTCGGCGGCCTGCCTGCCTGGTGGCTCTTGCCGATCCTCATCCTGCTGGCCATCGGTGGTGTCGATGAACTGGTTGCCCTGTTCCGATCCCGCGGGCTCACCCTGTACGGTGGCACGCTTCGCGCGGGCGTGGTGGCAACTTTTGTTGCCGTTGCCGTCGGCACCCAGGCGATGGTCGCAGCCACCGAGACTACCGCACCCGTGGCGGCCTTGAGCTGGGCGGCCCTGGCTGCAACGGCAGCCGTTGCGGTGTTGTTTGGCCGCGAGATCGCCAGTGGCCGGGAAGGCAGCCCATCGCTTGAGCGGCTGGCGGCCAGCGTGCTGGTGCTGACCTACCTCGGTCTACCGATGGCCTTCATGGTCGGCCTGCGGCTGGTGGGCATCACCAGCCTCGGACCGGAGGCGACCGGGGCAGATCAGCTTGGCATCATGCCGCTGCTAAGCCTGATTGCTGTCGTCAAACTTGGCGATGTGGCCGCCTACCTCGTCGGGGCTTCGATCGGACGCATTCCCCTGGCCCCACGGCTGAGTCCCGGAAAGACCTGGGAGGGCGCTGCCGGTTCCCTGGCAGGCTCGCTGGCTGCGGCCTGGCTCGTGCTCGAGGGCACCCGCGGCACCAGTTTCGCTGTTGCGGCTCAGCCACTCGGTGGCTGGATCGGCTTTGGCCTGCTCGTCGGCCTGGCCGGCATGGCTGGTGATCTGGCGGAATCGCTCATCAAGCGGGAACTCGGCGCAAAAGACTCTGGGCGGCTGCTGGGTGGCCTGGGGGGCGTGCTCGATTTGATCGACTCGCTCCTGTTTGCCGCCCCTGTCGCCTGGCTGCTCTGGGTCAATGCCAGCCGCTGAGACCAGCCGGGTGAGCGATTCCCCAAGGGTTCCTGCGAGCCGCAAAGAGCGGGCAATACCCCGTCAAACCGCAATCGGTTGGGCTCGCCCACCATCCCGAGGTACTATTTTAGTTGGCTTCAGGTCCAGCACCTGAGGACCGGCAGCCGCCGCGTGGTGGCTGCCCCGCTTCCCCGAGACCGTCATCTGCACTCGCCTGACGGGCTTTGATGTCTCGCACGACGATCGCTGTGGTCGATTCGAAACGCCTGCTGGCGGTCTTTGGGCCGCGCGATCAGCACCTCCGCCGAATCCGTGCCGCCCTCGGTGTTGGCGTCTCGGCCCGAGACGATGCCATTCACATCGAAGGCGACGAAGCGTCCGTCCAACGGGCCGCCGAGGTGTTCGAAGGGCTCGATCAGATCGCCCGCCGTCAAGGTGTGGTGACCGATGCCGATGTCGATCGGTTCCTGAAGACCGACTCGGTGTCCCCCGCATCGTCAGCCCACGAGGCGATCGAAGTGCAACGCCCGGGGGGCCAGGTTGTGCCGCGATCGGCCGGGCAGGCTGCCTATGTCCGGGCCATCCGCGACCATGATGTGGTCCTCTGTGAAGGTCCGGCGGGCTGCGGCAAGACGTTCCTGGCTGTCGCGATGGCGGTCTCCGCCCTTCGCAGTGAGCAGGTGACGAAAATTGTTCTCGTCCGGCCTGCCGTCGAAGCGGGTGAAAGCCTGGGGTTCCTCCCCGGTGACCTCCAGGCCAAGATCAATCCATACCTACGCCCTCTGCTGGACGCCCTGCGGGAGATGATCGACTTCGATCTGCTCAAACGGCTGACCGAGCAGGATGTCATTGAGATGATACCGTTGGCCTACATGCGTGGCCGGACGCTCAACAACGCCTTCATCATTCTCGATGAAGCCCAGAACACGACCGCCGCTCAGATGAAAATGTTTCTCACCCGACTTGGCATCGGCTCGAAGATGGTCATTTCCGGGGACACCACCCAGATCGATCTGCCACCCAATCGCCGAAGTGGCTTGATTGATGCGATGGAACGGCTCGCCGGCGTCTCTGGCTGCCGAAAAATCAGCCTGGGTGGGGCGGATATTGTCCGCCATCCACTCGTCCAGCGCATTGTTGACGCTTACGAGGAATAATTGAGGACCGCTCCGCCACGAATTAGGCCACCTGCCCCAGCATGACGCGATGAGCATCGCTCCCTCCTCCTTCCGCCGCCGCATTCGCAGAGCCTCCTCCATGGAGGGCCCGCAAGGGTTCTGGGGGAATCTGCTGGAAACGATCTCGCGTTCAGAGGTTTTGGTGCGACTGGGCCTCTGCCTGCTGGCCGGCTTGGTCCTGCTGATCCTGCTGCATGGCTGGTCACAACCCTTCGCCTTCCGGGTCGGCGGGGTCGCTCCACGGGGAGTGGTCTCCCGGGTGCCGTTTGAAAAACCCGACTTGGACCGCACCCGCGCCGCTCAGGAACGCGCCACGGCCCAGGTCCGGGTGGTCTACATCCAGGACCGGGCTCCCATCCTGCGAATTCGTGATGGCCTGAAGAACCGGGTTGCTGAAATTGCCGCTGCCGAAACCCTCGCCAGCGTTTCGAGGGCTGCCTGGCTTGAGTTTGCGCCGGAGACTGCCCCCGTGCTGGAGCGACTGCCGGTCCCCGCCCCCGGCACCGTCGTTGCCCCACCGGAACCACCGATCGCACCTGACCCACCAGATCTGCCACTGTCGCGGAGCCCCACAACAGATCTGAACGAAGCGGCGTCTGATGACGATGTCCTGCGGGCAGTGGACGAGGCTGTTGATCCGGCCGAGACCAACCCGCCCCCAACCACGCCGTCGACCACTCCCGCGGGAGATCTCGACCTTGCTGCCGCGGTCACCCCGGCTGGTGATTCCTCCGATCCCACCGGCGAACAGCCCACACAACCTGCTGACCCTCCGCAGCCGCAGTCATCGGTCACTGAATTTTCCCGACAAAAGCTTCAGGCCGAGCAGGCCTTCACAGGATTCCGAAGTCGGGTCGGCACCAAGGAAAAGCTGCTCGATTTCAACAAAGCGATTGACCGGGCCTTCGCCCCACTCGAAACGCAGGGTGTGCTCGAAAAAATTCAGCACGGTCTCGATGAAGGCAGCCAGACCGAGATCGATGTCCACCCCTTGGGCAACGCAACCGAAATGCTGCGGGCCCAGGTCGCCGATGTCTTGCTGGGCGAAGCCAAGATTCGGCTGAAAGCCCGGCTCAATGAAGAACTCGGCGCCGGCCCCCTCACCGATCGGGTGTTCACCTGGATCGACCCCCGACTGACCGGCTCACTCGAACTAGACACCGAGGCAACCGCCAAGGCCAAGGTCGAAGCGATTGAGAAAACGCCCAAGCAGTTTGTTCGCTATGCAGCCGGTGACCTGCTCGTGCCGGCAGGCAAGGAAATTACCAGTGCGGAATTGACCCTGCTCAAACTGGAGCACGACGAGGCACTGCGTCAGCAGCCCTTGGGGGAACGAATCGGGCGAGCGGCCTCGTTGCTGGGCCTGTTCGTCGCCATGTTCACCCTGGCCGGGTTCTATCTCCACCTCCACCACCGCGATGTTCTGGTCGATCTGGGGCATGTCGCCACGCTCTTGGTTTTGGTGGTCGCCACCATGGCGGCCTGCTCGTTTGCCGCAGGTGATGCCTGGCGGGCTGAAATCCTCCCACTGCTGGTGTTCGCCATGACCGTGGCGATTGCCTATGACGAAGATCTTGCCCTCCTGCTGGTGGCTGAAGTTGCCTTGGTCCTGGTGGTCGGTCTCGGCCAGGGACTGGCTGACTACATCACGCTGACGGCGGCCTCGGCGGCCACCATCTTCTGGATGGGCCAGATTCGCAGCCGCAGCAAGCTGATCTATGTCGGGCTTTGGGCCGGCGGTGTTGCCATGACAACTCAGATTGGCGCGAACCTGCTGGAAGAACACCCCCTCGATCTCTACCTCTTGTTCGAGGCTGCCCGAACCGGTGTCTGGACCGTGCTGGCGGGCTTCCTGATGACCGGCCTCCTGCCGTTTGTGGAAAAAACCTTTGGGGTGCTGACGGACCTCAGCCTGCTCGAAATTGGAGACATCGCCCACCCGCTGCTCCAAGAACTCGTCCGCCGGGCCCCCGGCACCTACAACCACTCAATTAATGTGGCCAGCATTGGCGAGGCTGCCGCCGAAGCGATCGGGGCCCGAGGTCTCCTCGTTCGGGTCGGCGCCTATTTCCATGACGTCGGCAAGATGCTCAAGCCGGCTTATTACGTTGAGAACCAGGGTCGACAAGAGAATCGTCACGAAGCCCTCGTGCCGGCTATGAGCAGCCTGATCATCATCGCGCATGTCAAAGAGGGCGCGGAACTGGCTCGGCAATACAACCTGCCACGGCCCATCGTCGACCTACTCTTGGAGCATCACGGCACCACCCTGGTCGAATACTTCTATCGGCGGGCAGCAGAGAAGTCGCAGGCCGACCCCAACGGCAGCGGCGTCGACGAACAGACCTTCCGCTACCCCGGCCCCCGACCGAGCACTCGGGAATCAGCCGTGCTGATGCTCTCCGATGCCGTCGAGAGTGCCAGTCGCTCCCTCAGCGAGCCGACCCCAGCCCGCATCTCCAGCCTAGTTCATGATCTGGCGATGAAGCGACTGCTTGATGGCCAATTCGAAGACTGCGGGCTGACGCTGGAGGAACTGCAGTTGATCGAGCAAAGTCTGGTGAAGAGCCTGACGGCGGTCTATCACGGCCGGGTCAAATACCCGGACCAGAGGACAGCCTAGTGGCGGAGGGAACGCGTCGTGTGGCAGGCCGCCGAACGGCCCGGCCACCAGGGGGCCGCATCCAACTGGCCTGCTCGAACCGCCAGCGAGTCCTCCCGGTCCGCGTCACTGAACTCAAGCGACTGATCACCGCCGCGATCCGCGCGCTGAGTGTCCCGGCTGCCGAGCTCAGCCTGACCATCGTTGAAGATGCCGAAATTGCCGACCTGCACGACCGCTGGCTCGGCATTCCGGGCCCGACGGACGTGATCACCTTCGACCTGGGGCCGTCCGCCTCACTTGCCCCGCTTACCGAAACCGCCGGCATTCCTGCCACCCTGAACGGGGAGATCATCGCCAGCGCTGAAACCGCGCGACGCGAGGCCGACCGATATCACTGGCAGCCAGAGCATGAATTGGCTTATTACTTTGTGCACGGCCTGCTTCATCTCTGCGGCTTTGATGACCACCTTCCGTCTCAACGACGGACGATGCGTCGGCGAGAGCGTCAGGTGATGGAGGCCATCGGTCTGCCGGCACCACCGCGGCGACTGCCTGCTGTCCCCCGTCGCCGTCGGGCGACTTCCTCACCATCATCCCGAACCCCCTGATGCAGACCGCCCTTCTTCTGCTCATCTTCGCCAGTCTGGCCGCCCTGCAGGCCCGGGCGATTCGTGGTGCCAAACGGCACCACCTGCAGGATGTCTGCGAGCAACAGGGCCGTCCGGAAATCTACGAGGAAATCGTCGCCGCAGGCGAGGGGGTCGCCTTCGTGGCTGCAACCGTCGTCGCCATGGCAGCGGTACAAGCCACCCTGCTGGCAGGCAACCGTTTACCGGCGAACACCTCCTCGGTCGTTGGCTGGATGCTGCTCTGCTGGATGATGCTGGTTATCGTTCCGATGGTGCTGACCCGGGTTGCTGGTGTCTGGATCGTTGTGGTGACCTGGTGGATCTGGCGGCCAGTGCTGAAGCTTGTTCGACCCTTGGCGGGCTTCGGAACGATACTGCTACGACTGTTCAGCCGGTTCCTTCCCCGATTCACAGCAGCCTCTCCCGATGACTCGCAGGACGAAATCAGACTGGCGATGGACGAGGCGCACCGCGAAGGGCACCTTGATGAAGAGGCCCGCGAGATGATCGAAGGCGTCATGGAGCTCGAAGACGTGCATGTCTCAGAGATCATGACACCCCGAACCGAAATCTTCGGCCTGCCGCTGGCCTCCACCTGGGATGAAGTGGTTGCGATCGCAGTCGAGAGTGGCCACTCCCGACTGCCGGTCTGGCGATCTTCCCCCGATGACATCGTCGGGGTACTTCATGCCCGCGAGATTCTTGCCGAACTGGCCCGGCACCGGGAGGCCGCGGCAACGCCCCCTGACCTCAAGGAACTGATTCGCGGTCCCTACTTCATCCCCGAAACAATGAGCGTCCAGTCGCTGCTCCGGGAACTACAGCGGGGCAAGTCGCACATGGCAATTGTCACCGATGAGTACGGTGGCGTCTGCGGGATCGTCACCATCGAAGACGCTCTGGAAGAGATCGTCGGCGAAATCGCCGACGAACATGATGAGGCCTTCAGTGACGGCATCTTGGTGGTCTCGGACGACATCTGCGAAACCCTTGCAAACGTTCCCATTGACGACCTCAATGAGCGAATGCAGTTCACGCTGCCAGAAGAAGCCGACTTCGACACCATCGGGGGCTTTGCTTTCCACATCTTTGGACGCATCCCCCAGGCCGGCGAACGGATCGAAGCTGACGGAGTGGCCATCGACGTGCTCGCCGCCTCGGGACGCCGGATCGAACGCCTCCGGGTCTCTCGAATCCCCACGGTGGCTCCCGCACCATGACGGCCGACAAGGCACAGGCGTTGGTCCTCCGGGCGACACCGTTTGGCGAAACCAGTGCCATCGTCACCCTGCTGACCCGCGAGGCTGGCAAGGTGCGGGGGCTGGCGAAGGGGGCGTGGCGGCCCAAGAGCAAGTTTGACGCCGCCCTTGACCTGCTTTCGGTCTGTCAGGTACTCGTCCTGCGCCGTTCATCCGGCAGCCTCGACCTGCTGACCGAGGCTTTTCTTGAACATCGCTTCCGCGTCGGTCACAGCCAGCCGGCGGTTGCCGCCGGACTCTACCTCGCCGAACTCCTCGATGCCGTCACCGTTGATGCCGACCCGCAACCAGCCATGTTCGAACTCGCTGCCCGCACCGTGCGGATGCTCTCTGGCCCCAGGCCAGGGCATGCTGCCGCCGGGACGGACCGCACCCTCACCCCGCCAGAGGTCGCCGTCATCCTACTGCATACCGAACTTGGCATCCTGCAGCAGATCGGGCAATTCCCGGCCCTCGATCACTGCGCGGAATGTGGTAGTCAACTCGATACGTCCCGAATCGCCTTCGGCATGCTCGCCGGTGGCGGGCTTTGCCCCCGCTGCCGCCGCGGCAAACGCGGCGTCGTCTCGGTCTCGGCAGCGGCAGTCGCCTGCCTGCGGCAGCTCAGCAGCAGTGCCTTTCTCGATGCTGCCCGTCAGCCTGCCACCCTGGGGGAGGTACGCGCTGTCATGAACACCTTCTTCACCAATCTCCTCGGCTATCGACTCAAGACCAGTCGCTGGCTTTCGTCTACATTCACCCCCCGACGTGAGACCCCACGATGATGCGTTTGACCTGCTCTCGGCAGCTGCTGCTCACTGCCCCGGTCTGCGCGGCCGTGCTGATTGTCTCGTGCGCCGGAGGCTGCGCCACCCTCACCAAGCCCGACTGGCCCTGGCTCGCCAGTTCAACGGAGGAGGTCGACACACTCGCCGACGATGAAACGTCGTCAGTCATCTCGTCGTACGACCAGGACTTCGGCTGGAATCAGCTAAAGGGAGAAACAATCAAACGTCGGTTCAAAAAGCTGGTTGGCCGGGGGCCGGACGAATCGGTTGCCCGTGATGCGCTTGCCGAAGGCGACGAACTGTTCGTGAACGAGAAGTATCGGGTGGCCCTCGCCCACTACAAGCGCGTGATCGACCGCTGGCCTGACTCGGCCATTGAGGAAGATGCCATGTGGCAGGTTGGTGAGTGTCTCTTCTTCACTGACCAGTACCCCAAGGCCGAGGATCAGTACGACGCCCTCGTCAAGAAATACCCCAACACCCGCTACCTCGACCGCATCGCCCAGCGACAGTTCAAGATTGCCCAATACTGGCTGGCACTGGATGAGAAGCAGCATCTCCCACTCCTCGTGCCAAACGTCCTTGATCGCAGTCGTCCACTCTTCGACACCCGAGGACGCGCCCTCAAGGCCTATGAGCATGTGCGGCTGAACGACCCCCGTGGTCCGCTCGCCGATGACAGCCTCATGGCCGAGGCCAATGCCCACTTCCTTGATCGGCAGTGGCTCGATGCTGACTACTTCTACTCACTCCTCCGGACCGAGCACCCCGACAGCGAGTTCCTGCTCCCGGCCCATCTGTTCGCCCTGCAGGCAAAACTGCGGGCCTACCAGGGACCGGGCTATGAGGGAGGCATGCTCGATGAAGCCGAAATCCTCGCAGATCAGATTCTGGTGCAGTTCCCCGATCAGCTCAACGACGAAGAAGAGCAACGGGTACTGCGAACCCGTGCCGAAATTGCCGCCCAGCAGGCCACCCGGCACTGGAAGCGGGCGGAGTTCTACGCCAAAGGCAAGCACTACTCGTCGGCCCGCATCTACTACGCCCTGATCGCCCGGGATTACCCCAAGACAATGCTCGCCCAGCGAGCCCGCGACCAGTTGCAGCAGTTGGCTGGCCTCGACGATGTCAGCGACAACCCCCTACCGGCATTGACTGCCTTCCTGAACCCCGACTCACTCAAGGAAGCAGAACTCGACGCCATGGCCGAAGCCGATGCGATGATCGCCAGCCAGGACACCTCCGGCGAAAGCCAGCCCCTGCGATGAGGCCTGCCATGCTTCCCGTCCTCGACCGCCGTGGCCTGCTGGGGGGAATGGCCTGTCTGCTCCCCAGCCTGCTCGGCTGCGCGACCTATCGGTTCGGCAACAGCACGCTCTATGCCGCCAACGTCCGCACCATCTACGTTCCGCTGTTTCAGTGTGACAGTTTTCGGGTCACACCAGCGGTCGACCTCGGAGTTCGACTGACTGAGGCGGTCTGCAAAGAAATTGAAAAACGGACGCCCTTCAAGGTAGTCGACAGCGCCGGGGCTGACAGCATCCTCACCGGCCGGATCGTCGCTGACACCAAACGGATGATGGTGGAAAGCCCGACCGACCAATCACGAATGGTTGAACTCAATCTGCAGGTGCTCGTGACCTGGGCCGACCGGGGCGGAGCGGTGCTGGCCTCCGGGGCAGTTCCGGTGCCAGCGGCAAGCGTCGATGTTGGCCAGGCGGCAGCCCTCGTCCCGGAATACGGCCGGTCTGTCGTCAGCACCCAGCAGGAGGGCATCGTCAAGATGGCCCAGCAGATCGTTGGCCTGATGGAAGAGCCGTGGTGATACCGTCTGCTTCAGGTCGTCCCAGCGTCTGGCAGTTGCGATCCCAGACACTCTCCCTGCCCGCAGCAACAGCACCTCCGCTGCTGATGGGCATCGTCAATGTCACCCCTGACAGTTTCTCTGACGGGGGTCGACATGCCGACATCGACGCCGCCGTTCGGCATGGTCTGACGCTGGCAGCCGCCGGGGCTGACATTCTCGACGTGGGTGGCGAAAGCACCCGACCGTTTGCCGATCCTGTGACGGCGGAAGAAGAGTGGCGGCGAGTCGGTGAGGTCGTGCGGCGGTTGGCGGCCGAATCTGGGCTGCCGGTTTCGATCGACACCTCCAAGGCGACCGTGGCCCAGCAGGCACTCGATGTGGGCGGAGAGATCATCAACGATATCACCGGCCTTGAGGGTGATCCGGCGATGGCCACCGTCGCCCGAGCGAGCCGGGCCGGCATTTGTGCGATGCACATGCAGGGTACGCCCCAGACCATGCAACTCGCGCCGCAGTACACCGATGTCGTTGCAGAAGTCCACACCTATCTCCAACAGCGGCGCGACAGCCTGCTGGACGCAGGCATTCGCCTTGAGTCCATCTGCCTCGATCCCGGCATCGGTTTTGGCAAGACTCACCAGCACAATCTGGAACTCATGCAGCAGGCCGGCGGCTTCCTCGACCTCGGCTGCCCAATTCTGGTCGGTCACTCGCGGAAGGGATTTCTCGGCAAACTCGTCGAGCAGACCTGCCAGCGGGAGCCGACGCTCGCTGACCGCGACCTCGTGACGGCAGTCACTGCCTGCAGCCTGGCGGCCCAAGGCATCCACATCATCCGCGTCCACGACGTCGCCACGACGCGGCTGGCCCTCAATACCTTTACCAAGACCCACACGTAAATGACACTCGCCAGTAAGCAGACCTAACGAGCCATAGCGGACTGGGCAGCTAAGACGCACTGGCGGATGTCATCAAATGGACTCTGGGGATTTTCTTCATATTCGAGTGACAAAGCCCCATCCTCCGGAAAGCCAATCTGCTCAAGGGCTGCAAAAACCATTGGCAGATCGAGGTGTCCCTTCCCAAGAATCACGCCTTTTGTCTCTTTTTTCATCTCTGCAAAGTCTTTGAGGTGCACCCCAAACAATCTTCCCTTGAGAAGCCGAATGACCTCAGCAGGCTTCTCGGATGATCGTATATAGTGACCGAGATCTGCACAGGCACCAATGCGTTCATCTCGTTTCTCAATCGCACGCAGTACGTCGATCACTTTGTCGTAGCGATGCCCCGGGCCGTGATTGTGGATGGCTATTCTGATATCAAATTCCCGAACCAACTCCTCGAGACTGTCGAACGCTTCTGGCAATGGATCTGCTGTGATTGTCCGGATGCCGGCTGCCTTCGCAAAAGAAAAAATCCGACGGTTCGCCTTCTGATCGCCTGTAAAACGATTCACACCGTGCGCTGAAATAACAAGTCCATGTTCAGTCACTCGATTAACCACGGCTGAAATAGCACTCTTGTCATCGGTCACTGGAAACATTCCTGGATAAAACTCGATTGCTTTGAAACCAAGTTCTTTGGCGTGTTTCATTGCGGTTTCCAGTGGAAACTTTCGAAGTGAATACGCCTGTATACCCAGGAGCCAGTTTTTACGAGCAGCAGCCATCGCTTTGCCCAAAAAACCAAGATGACACGCAGCAGGAATGGCGGTCAAAAATAGACGGCGACAAATATTTACGTTCATCACTCTCTCCTTCCAAAAGTCCTTGCCTGAGAAGGCTACTGCTTTGATAAGTCGGGAACTGGTACGCTATTACGGCAGTTTCTATTGATTTGAACCTGTCTTCTACCCCCACTCTCTGCGGAGACGGCTGCATGGCCACAATCAACGAGCCCCCGACACCTGGCCTCCTCGACCACTGCCGGGCCATGGCCCAGCGAAGCCGCCAGGCGGCTCTGGAACTGGCAACCGTCCCGGCCGCTCGCAAGGCCGCCTGCCTGCGGGCAGCAGCCGATCGCATCCGCGCTGATGCCGAGGCCATTCTGGCCGCCAACGCCCGCGACCTCGAGGCAGCCCCCAGTTTCGGTCTGACGGAAGCGGCCACCGATCGGCTGAAACTCGATGGCGACCGCATCGAGGGAATCGCCGCAGGCGTTGAGGCTGTCGCCGGGTTGCCCGATCCAGTCGGCGAAGTGATCGAAACGGTCACCCGCCCCAATGGGCTGGAGGTACGGAAGGTCCGCGTACCGCTGGGCGTTATCTTCTTCATTTACGAGTCGCGGCCCAATGTCACAGCGGATGCTGCCGCCGTGGCGATTGCCTCCGGCAATGCCATCATTCTGCGGGGCGGCAAGGAGGCGGCCCACTCGAGCCGACAGCTTGTCGCCAGCATGCGGGAGGCGATTGCGGCCGAAGGCCTGCCTGTCGACAGCGTGCAGCTGGTCGATGTCGCCGACCGGGAGGCAGTCGGAGCGTTCCTGCAATGTGACGACCTCATCGACCTGGCCATACCCCGAGGCGGAGAGGCCCTGATCCGCCGCGTCTGCTCAGACGCCCAGATGCCCGTCCTCAAGCACTTTAGCGGCAACTGCCATGTCTACGTTGACAAGGCAGCCGACCTCGCCATGGCCGAGCGGGTTGTGGTTGATGCCAAATGTCAGCGCATGGGTGTCTGCAACGCCGCCGAGTCGCTGCTGGTGCATGCAGACGTTGCCGCTGCGGTGCTGCCATCGATCGCCAAACGCCTTGAGGCAGCAGGCGTCGAAATGGTGGGCGATGCGGCCACCCGCGAACTGGTTCCTGCAGCTGGCATGGCGAACGACACCGACTTCGCCACAGAATTCCTGGGCCCCAAAATTTCAATCGCCGTGGTCGGTGCACTCGACGAGGCGATTGACCACATCAACCGGTTTGGCTCACGCCACACCGATGCGATTGTTACCGCCGACCAGGCTGCCAGCGACCGCTTTGCCGCCCGCGTCGACACCGCGGTAGTCTTAGTGAACGCCAGCACCCGCTTCAACGACGGGGGAGAACTCGGCCTTGGTGCCGAGATTGGCATCTCCACTGACAAACTTCATGCCCGAGGCCCCTGCGGCCCGCGGGAACTGACCACCTACAAGTACGTTGTGATCGGTAGCGGCCAGACCAAAAGCTAAATCTCTCGTTTAGGAGGAAATTTGTTCATGCGATCTACCATGCAAATTTTACTTGCAGCGTTCCTTATCACCGCAACCTGCGTTACCGCCATCAGCGTGCTAGCACAAGGTAGACCACCACTGCGAGCTCACAAGGTCAACAAGACGCAACCAATTAAACTTGTGCCGGCTAATCAACAGCCACCGGCCGAGAGCCGCGTGACCATTCGAGAAGAAGATGGATTCCGAGTGATCACATGCAATGATATTCCTCGTCACAATGTTGGGCAGTTCCCGAATCCGGGCAACCCACACACAATTGCTGAACAACAATGGAAAATTCGTTTGCCCCTGCACCCAACTCAACAGAAAAAAGCCACTTCGCTTCACCAAAGCAGCGGCAGAGGGCCACCAAACATGCCATTCGGACTTGGGATTAACGGTGTTCTCTTTGAGCCGGGAACTGCTGAATTCTGGATGGGGAATCGGAAGGCCGACTGGAACTATGAGGCTCTTGGCGGCGCAATTCGCCTGGGGCTTGATGCGAACCACGCTCATGTTCAGCCAGGCGGCATCTACCACTATCACGGAGCCCCAATCGGACTCCTTAACGAACTTCATATTCACGCAGACGAGCACTCGCCAATCATTGGTTGGGCTGCAGATGGATTTCCAATCTACTACTTGCACGGATATGAAAATCCTGAACAAAAAGACTCCGCAATCAAGGAATTGACAAGCAGTTACCGGCTTCGACAAGGTGAACGACCTGATGGGACATCAGGCCCCGGAGGAGACTACGATGGCACGTTTGTCCAAGATTACGAATTCATCAAGGGCGAAGGCGATCTCGATGAATGCAATGGTCGGTTCTGTATCACTCCGGAATTCCCTGACGGCACGTATGCGTACTTTTTCACGAAAGAATGGCCTGTTATCCCCAGAGCTTTTCGGGGCAAGCCGGTAAACCTTCGGGAAGCCCGTCCTTCGGATAGACAACGACGTCGATGAATTTAGTGAAGCAAAGAAATAGTCAGTTCACGCAACTCATATCTTGAATGAAGACAGTAGCTTTCTCGGAACGCCTATATCGAGCACCTCAACGCGACCGGTCAGGCGGGATGCCCCCGGTGCTGAAAAGCCGATCTTCGCCGCCACAAATGAGAGGGTGACGTCGGCGGCAACACATGGCCCAAGAGGCTTCCCCGTGTCACAGTCCAGCCCCGAAGGAAGATCAATCGCAATGACCCGCGGCACCGGAGGCTCTGCCCGGCAGGCGACGATGGCCGTGATCGCCTGAGCCACATCCCCACGAGCCGGGCCCGTGGCCCCGGTTCCGAGCAGCGCATCGATGAGGCAGGTGGCCTTGGCAACAGCCGCCTGCCAGGCTGTCGCAGTCGCACCGGCCAGACAGGTCAGCGGAATGCCAGCCCGCTCCACTACCCGCAAATTGACGGCAGCATCGCCCCGAAACCGCTCTGGTGCCACCGCCAGCACCACCTGCACCGCGGCTCCCGCATTATCGAGGTGCCGTGCCATCACTAGGCCATCACCGCCGTTGTTTCCCGGGCCAACGGCAATCACAAAACGCTCGCCAGTCAGATCCTCCACCTGCCGAAGGACGACCGCAGTCGCATTCCGACCGGCATTTTCCATCAGGACAATGCCCGGCAGACCGTACACGTCTAGCGCCAGTTGATCGACAGACCGAACATCGGCACGGGTCAGCGCGGTCATGACGCGGTGCTCCTAGGGGCTCGGTGGACAGGGGTGGAATATCAAGTACCCGGCGGTCAGCCGGCCTCAGCCACGCCCCCAGGGTGTGGCCGGAGGGTGGGTGTCTGCTGGAAATCTGGCTCTCTTTTCCGCAACCCGAGTGCGCTGGTTTTCGGAACGGTCACCGGTGGTATGCTCTCGAAGAGTTGCACAGCATACCGCTCGCAGGAGAACGCTTGAATGGCACAGGCAGCCTTGGCTCTCGAGGACGGCACCGTTTATTTCGGCGAGTCTGTTGGGCATCGAGGCACGGTCTCCGGTGAGGTCTGCTTCAATACCTCGATGACCGGCTACCAGGAGATCCTCACCGATCCGAGTTATCGGGGCCAGATCCTCACGATGACTGCCCCGCAGATCGGCAACTACGGCATCAACCCCGATGACGTGGAAAGCGGTCTGCTCCAGATGGCAGGCTTTGTGGTAAGGGAACTCAGCCGCACGGCAAGCAACCATGTTGCCACCGGCACTCTCGGGGCCTACCTCGCCGACGCCGGTGTTGTCGGCATCAGCGGCATCGACACCCGGGCACTGGTCCGCCGGATTCGCCTCCATGGGGCGATGACCGGGGTCCTCTCGAGTGAAATCCTCGACGCCGACACCCTCGTCACGATGGCCCGTGAAGCGCCCCGGCTGGTCGGCCGCGACCTGGTCAGCGAAGTGATGCCTGCCGCCCAAGCCGACTGGTCCGAGCCCCTGGCAGCCGACGCCACACCAATGCCACAGCCCAGCGAAGGGGGTGAGATGCCGGCCCCGCCCGCGGTCACCGACCAGAAGCATGTGGTGGCCCTCGACTTCGGCATGAAGTGGAACATCGCCCGCCATCTCGCCAGCCAAGGCTGCCGGGTGACCGTCCTCCCTGGCCGGGCGATAGCGGCCGACGTCATGGCCCTCAACCCAGATGGTGTCTTTCTTAGCAATGGGCCCGGTGACCCAGAAATGGTCGCCTATGGCGTGGCCACGGTGCGGGATCTCGTCGGCAAGGTGCCGATTTTCGGGATCTGCCTGGGACATCAGCTGCTTGCCCAGGCCTGTGGCGCCAAAACCTTCAAGCTGAAGTTTGGTCACCGTGGGGCCAACCAGCCGGTCCTCGACCTGGCCACCGGCAAGGTCGAAATCACCTCACAGAATCATGGCTTTGCCGTCGATGAGGAAAGCCTGCCGGAAAGCCTGGAGGTGACCCACCGCAATCTCAACGACGGGACCATCGAAGGCCTCCGTCACCGCACGGCTCCCGCCGCGAGCGTGCAGTACCACCCAGAGGCAGCGGCCGGGCCCCATGATTCGGCCTATCTGTTCAGCCGGTTCCGCAGCATGATGGCCTGAGTGCCGACCGGGCGAGCCGGTCAACCGGCACCACGCCTGCCAAACGAAGTGTTCGCCACCCCAAGGGTTTTGAGGCTGGCCGATTGCGGGCCGCTATCCCTCCTGCTCAGCCAGCCACCGCTCGGCATCAAGGGCCGCCATACAGCCTGAGCCCGCCGCCGAAATGGCCTGACGATAGTAATCGTCCGCCACATCGCCCGCAGCAAAGACGCCCTCCACGTTCGTCGCGGTGCGGAAGTGCTTCTGCCAGACGATGTACTGCTTCGGGGTCAGTTCAAGTTGGCCCTCCAGAAAGGCTGTGTTCGGCGTATGGCCAATCGCCAGGAAGACACCAGCCGCCGCAAGTGTCGTCTCCTTGTCCGGCTCCGTGGTGCTCTCCAGCCGCACCCCGGTAACACCCTGCTGATCATCCCCCAGGACTTCAGCCAGCGTCGTATTGAAATGAACCTTGACCTTGTCGTTTTCCAAAGCCCGCTTGGCCATGATTTTGCTGGCCCGCAATTCGTCCCGCCGGTGAATCAGATGCACCCGGCTGGCGAACTTGGTGAGGTAGGTCGCCTCCTCGACCGCCGAGTCACCGCCACCGACAACCACAAGTTCCTGGTTCCGAAACCGCGGTAGGGCACCGTCGCAGACGGCACAGGCGCTGACCCCGCGGTTTTTGAAGCGGGTTTCACTCTCCAGCCCCAGCCAGTTGGCGCTGGCCCCCGTGGCCACGATGACGCTGCGGGCACGCACCTCGCCCCCCCCTGCCGGAAACAGGGTAAAGGGGCAGTTGGAAAAATCGACTCGGGTGATGTCGTCCGTGATGACCCGCGTCCCAAAATTGACTGCCTGCTGGCGCATCAGCTCCATCAGTTCCGGTCCCGTTACGCCATGCCCGTCGTGCGGTGCCATCATCATGCGGCGGTCCTGCGGAAGTGCCGAATCGAGAAAACTGCTGAGGTCTCCTGCCGGAAAGCCGGCGTAGTTCTCCACCTCGCTGGTCAATGCGAGTTGGCCCAGCGGCAGCGTCCCGGCCATCCGGTTCTCCTCGGTGATCGCCCCCTCGTAGACCAGCGGCTGCAGCTGCGCCCGCGCCGCATAGGTGGCAGCACACCAGCCTGCAGGCCCACTTCCGATGATGACCACACTCTCAACCGCAGTTTCTGACATGCTCCACTCCCGTGCGTGCAAAACGTCTCCGGCATCTGGCAACTGCCAGCCCGTGTTTGATTGAGCCGCATGATAACGGGTCCGCATCAATCGTGGGGCCACCGATGTGAGTGGACTCGGGCACCAGCGCCCACCGGTCGCCGCTGACGCTGACGGCTGGAACCCACCCCAGCATTTTTTGTAGATTTCTCGCAGCGGGCCGTGCCGGCCCCGTGCCCCCCTCCGACTGTTCAGGCGATGTCCGAAATCGATGACTGGCAGGCTGCCTTCGACCGTTCGCAGGTCCTGATGCTGTTGGATTCCCTTCCAGACGCATCCTTTTTCAGCAAGGATAGGCAGAGCCGGTTCCGCCGGGTCAACCGCTGGTTTCTCCGCCTGCATGGCTGCACCGATGCCACCGAGATGATCGGCAAGAGCGACTTCGATTTTCATCCCCCGGCACTGGCCGCTGAGTACGTAGCCGAAGACCGTCGGGTGATGGAGTCGGCCCAGCCCATTCATGATCAGGCCTGGTTCATTCCCCACCACACCGGTATGCCCCGGTGGTACCTGGGCACCAAGATTCCGTTGGTGGCGACACGTGGCAGCGTGGTTGGAATTGCTGGCATCCTGCGGCCAATCGATCAGCCGGGCCACGCCCCCCATGACTACCAGCGGCTGACACCGGCGCTTGAATATGCCGTCGAGCACTGTCGCAGAAGCGTCAGCATTCCCACCATGGCCAAGCAGGCAGGGCTTTCCACAAGCCAACTGCAACGCGAGTTCCGGCGGCTCTTCCAGATAAGCCCGGGGGAATATCTGATGCGGCTTCGGCTCCAACTGGCCCGTCGGCAACTCACCGAATCAAACACCGCCGTCGGCTCCATCGCGAGTGCCTGTGGCTTCTATGATCAAAGCCACTTCACGAGGTCGTTCAAGAAATACACCGGCCTGACACCACTGGCCTACCGCCGGCAGGTCTGGCAAACGGAAGCCCCCCCGGTCAGATGATGGCCAGCGGGTTGCGGCGTTCCTCCAGGGTGCCCCGGGTCACCCCCACGCGATTGGCTGCCTTAAGATCAGCCCAGACCTGTCGGCCCGTGATTCTCCCGGCCAGAAGATCCTGATAGGCCTTGATGATGCCGCCAATCTCACCAGCAGATTCAGCAAGGAGCTCAATCCGGAGATGACCAACACCCCGATTGACCAAGGCGGTGACCGCCTCTGCACCACTCTGCGGCACCGCATTGAAGAGCGTGTTGCGACAGCCGACATCGGCTGTCAGCGGATGGGCAACCCCGATCCGATCCCGCAGGGCAACCGTGTGGGTGTCACAGGGACGCCCGCAGTTTGTTTTATTGGTCCCGGGTGAGAGCACCGCACAGAAGACACAATGCTCCATGTGAAACATCGGCATATGCTGATGGATCACCACCTCCAACCGGCTGGCATCGCAGCCAGCGACCAGTTCGAGCAGCTGCTCGCGATTGCAGTCATAGGAGACCGTCAGTCGCTCGAGCCCTACCGCTTGAAAAAAGTCAGCCGTGAGCGGATTCGCCGCATTGAGCGAGAAATCCCCAGCGATCGGAATGCCCCGGTCGCGAAAATAGGTTAGGCCGCTGAAGTTGCGCACCAGCACCCCATCCGGCTCATGCCGGGCCAGGGCGGCAAAAACACCAAGCTCGCCGGGCTTTTGAATCCGCGGGGTCGCCAGGAAGAGCGTAGCCTCACGGCCGCGGGCAAGCCGGACCGCCTCGCGGTACTCGCGGATGTCAGCAAAATCAGCCAGCAGGTGTCGCTCGCCAAGCTCAAGGACCGTCTGCAACTGCGATAGGGAACGCACCAGCACATGCACCGTTGGAGCAGCCGTCTGTTGTGGTGCCGATGAGCGGGTTCCTGCCAGCATGGCTTGGACGCAGCTAGTGGGGTCGTCGGCCACCTGCCGAGGCAGTGGTGCTTCTGCGACGCGGGTCAGCTCCGCAACCATCTGCTTGCGAAGCTGCCCGAGAACGCTGAAGGGTACCAGCGGCTGTCCCGTGATGCTGGCCGTAAGGTTTCGCAAGGCAAAGGGTGTTCCGCCCAAGCGGCCGAACTGCTCGCGCAGGGTCGCCTCGGTGAGCGGGTGTCGGGTCGCCTCAACCGCAGGGCTGTCCGCCAGGATCCGGCAGCCCTGGCCAGTCGGCAGACTCGCTGTCACTTCCAGTCGCTGCCCGACTGCGGCCGTCACGGCAAGATCGATCGGCTGATGGCGGTGCAACTGTTTCTTGTCGAATGTTTTTCGCAGTTGCTGCGTCAGCCGCGGGTCATCGGTCTTCCAGACCTGCATCCCGACCTCAATCTGGGCAAGGTCGACTGCCCCGGTACCGAAGGCCAGTTCGACCCTACCCTCCGCCTGCATCTGGGTGACTGCACGGCCGTTGTCAAAGAGTTCGTAGACCCTGCCTCCCTGCGGCTGGCGACCTGGTTCCGCGGCAAAGACCACGCCGTCACCACGCTTGAGTCCAGTCTGCAGGGCAACCGTCACCCGCTGCCGAGCCACGGCAATAACGCTTCCCAGCAGCACACCCCGTTTGGCGCTGCTGGTCGCTGGCACCAGCATCTTGTGGTCACAGCCCTGAAGCCAGCCGGGGGAAAACCCTCGGGAGAAGGTCAACTCCATCTCTTCTATCTGCCGCGGCGTGAAGACCACCGGTGCACCGGCTACCGCCGTATCGATTGCCTCACGATACCGCCGCGTGATGGCGGCAACGTATTCTGGTGCCTTGAGTCGCCCTTCAATCTTGAGTGACGCCACGCCGGCGGCAATCAGGTCAGGCACCAGGGGAAAGGCTGCCAGGTCCTGCGGGGAGAGCAGGTATTTCTGCTCTGCCAGATCGACCTCTTCACCGTCACAGAGCAGATCGTACGGCAGCCGGCAGGCTTGAGCACACTGTCCTCGGTTGGCGGAGCGACCGCCGAGTGACTCGCTGGTCAGGCACTGCCCAGAGTAGGCCACGCAGAGCGCACCGTGAACAAACACCTCCACCGGCAGTGGTGTTGCTCTCGTAATCGCTCGGATCTCCTCAAGCGACAACTCTCGAGCCAGGACAACCCGCTCGATATCGAGTGCCTCCGCAAGCGCAATCGTCTCAACGCTGGTGAGCGTCATCTGGGTTGAAGCGTGCAGCGGCAGGTCCGGGCAGATGGCCCGAATCAGCCGGGCAGCCCCAACATCCTGGACAAGCACGGCATCGACCCCCGCCCGGGCGATCGCGGCCACCGTCTCAGCGAAGGCGGAAAGTTCGTCAGTGAACACCAGCGTATTGAGCGTGGCATAGCCCCGCAGCCCATGCCGGTGCAGCAGTTGCATGACGGCAGGGAGATCAGCAACCGTGAAATTGGTGGCACGAGCCCGGGCATTGAAGCCAGTTTCGAGACCGAAATAGACCGCATCAGCCCCATTGGCAATCGCCGCCCGCAGGCAGTCATGATCACCCGCAGGGGCCAACAGTTCGGGAGTGGTCTCCATAAAACGAATATTCGTGATGCCTTCAGTGAGCCGCGAGAACAGCAAAAATTGTGGCCCGTACTGTGTTGGGCACGTCACCAAAAAAATAGAGAACAGACCAAGGTGAAGAGGCCACAGCATGTTGATGAGAATAAACGTATTTTCCCATGCTTATTTTACAACCGGTGAAACGTGCCGACACACGTGCGTTTTAAGTACCTTGGCGACAGATTGACTTTTGCTCAGGATTTGACATAATTTTTTTTTGGAGGCGGTCTGTCAGGTCATTTTAGAGATGTTGTCCATCGATCTGTCGGAAGCACTTCCTAGTGTTTTCTTTGTCTTATCGTTAGAAATTTAGGAGAAATCTAATGACTGTTTCAAAACGCCGAGGATTTACCCTCATTGAATTGCTGGTCGTCATCGCGATCATTGGTGTTCTTGTTGGTCTTTTGCTTCCTGCTGTCCAGCAGGCTCGCGAAGCTGCTCGACGAAGTTCCTGCGGCAACAAACTGAAGCAGCAAGGTCTTGCTGCCCACAACTTTGCTGATGGCCATATGCGGGCTGGTGATAACTACTTCCCTGCTTGCTATGACGATCATGATGGCCCCCCCGCAGCAAGCTGGGTGAGCGATATCCTGTCCTACATTGAAGAAGGGAATCTGGCGAACACCGCAGCCGGCACCATTGGCACCACGCCTCTTGATTGGGGTGTATGCCCGTCATACGCGGGTGTCGTGAGTGGGGCCAATTTCTGCTACAAAGGAAATATTGGGAATGGAATGACCACTAACCTAGGGGGCATGGCGCCCAACCAGGACTCCAATGGTGTCGGCCTTCCCACGGCTGCGTTCCGGGCGACTGGTCTCTCAAAGATCATCATGATCGGTGAGAACGCCGGCTGGACAGCTGATTCATCGGTCGCTGCTCGGGCTTCGTGTGTTGACTACGTGCCTGATGCCACTGTTGATGGTGCAAATCCGAATCAAAAGGTCAATTCGATAGGCCAAGGTACGAATGCGTACGGTTCTGACCACGTTGGCCAGTTGATCGGCGTCTGCTTTGCCGACGGCTCAACATCGTTCCTTGTGGCAGGTGACATCGTGGCTGCTGATCCGACCACGAGCACAACTCAGAACATCCGGCGGAAGTAATCCCTCTTCTGCTGTAGTTCGAACGATATGACGAGCAGGGCCGGCGAAAGCCGGCCCTGCTTTTTTGCGCTTTGTTGGCATGCGTGACACCCCCGTGAACGACTGCCGCTTTCCCTTGGGCGCTATCACCGCTGCCCCTCCCTTCCGGCATGAACTCCCCGCCTCTCCTGAGTTCCACTTGTACCTATTTTTGTTTTTGGCTACAAAGTAAAAATAGGCTCGCGGCTTTTGCATGTCTTTCTTGTTGCACCAAATGTTCCGGCTTAAGTGGTCTTATGAAACTCGCGCAGCACATCAAACAAGACATTGTTTCCCGTCTCGCTGACGACGACGCTTTGACTGACTCGTTGACCCTGGAAGGCCTCGCCCGGCATTACCGCGTCAGCCTGACACCAGTCCGCACCGCGGTCTCCGAACTCATTGCCGAGGGCGTCCTGAAACGCTCGGCAGGCCGGCGGCTGGTCATCCGCCGCCGCCCGCGGCGGTCGCGAACCCCACACCAACCGCGTCCCTTACCGGCCAATTTTGACGACCACTATGCGACGGTGTCTCGCGATTTGGTTGAACAAAGCCTGCTGGGCACACTAGCAGTGCTGCGAGAGGAGGCGACGGCACAGCGATATGGAGTGAGTCGGGCCACGATTCGCCAGATCTTTCACCGTCTTGTTGGCGAAGGACTGCTTGAGCACCTACCCCGCCGGGGCTGGAGGCTCCGGCCACTCCGGCGGGAAGATCTTGATGCCTACATTGAGTTTCGGGTCGCGGCGGAGCGAACGGCACTGAAACTGGCAAAACATCGACTTGAGGAAGCAGACCTGCGAGCGATGCTTGCCGCCAACCGGCTGCCCAGGAAGGCGACAGAACAGCCGCGGCCTGACGGCCGACTGCACACTTACCTCATTGAAAAATCGGGCAACCCCTATATCGCTGACTTCTTCGCCCGTCACGGAAAATATTACGAAACACTCTTCGCCTGGGAGGCTCTTGATCGAGCGGCTGCCCTCCAGGCCGTCCGGCACCATCGGGCGATCCTCGAGGCGCTGATCGCACGCGACTGGAATGCCGCCGGCGACCGGCTCGAAGAGCACATTCGCACGAACCACCCGGTGCTGCACCAACGGCTCGCCTCACAACAGGAAGACTCTTCATGACGAAACGCACCGGCTCGGATCTCACCCGACGAGGGTTTTTCGACCACATGGGACGGCTCACTGCCGCCGCCGGTATCAGTCACACCGCCATCGCCACCGCAGCCGATCCGCAGGCTCGGCCTCTGGATGCCAGCGGGCAAGTGATTCCGGGCTTCGAGACCCCCCAGGCTGCCGCGAAGAGCAGCGGCGTCTGGCAGCCGGTTTCAGACCGCAGGGTACGCGTGGGAATCGCCGGCTTCGGGCTTTGCCAATTTGGTGCCCAGTTCGGCTTTCAAGATCATCCGAACGTCGACGTGGCAGCGGTCACTGACCTGATTCCAGACCGCTGCAACCAACTTGCCAAAGCCTGTCGCTGTGAACAGACCTATGCGTCCTGCGAGCAGATGCTCGCCGACGACAGCCTTGAAGCCGTCTTCATCGCCACCGATGCCCCCAGCCATGCTCGGCTCGCCATCATGGCTCTGGAACGTGGCAAGCATGTCGCCTCGGCCGTTCCAGCGGTCTTCGGATCACTCGCAGATGCCGACACGCTCCATGCAACCGTCAAGAAGACGGGACGGAAATACATGATGTTCGAAACATCATGCTTCCATGCCGACCTGTACACCTGGTACCAGCAGTACCAGCGAGGGCAGTTCGGAAACCTCGTCTATTCCGAGGGTGAGTACTATCACTATTTCGGCACGCCGCTTGGTGGCTACAACCCAACGACCCGGGCAATTGACTCAAGCGGCTGGCGAAAGGGCCTGCCGCCCCAGTGGTACCCCACGCATGCCACTGCGTTTTATGTTGGCGTGACGGGTGAGCGGTTTACGGAGGTCTCGGCGTTTGGCATGCCGAGTGTCGTCCCGCATCTGCAGCCGCAGAACAACGCCTACCACAATCCCTTTGGTACCGAGGTGGGTTTGCTGCAGACCAGCGAGGGGGGCATGTCTCGGATGGCCGTTTCCTGGGACATGCCTGCTGCCGGCGGTGAACGGGGCCGCGTGTATGGTCAGAAAAAACCTCTAGATGCCACTCCAGTGAGCCGCCCACCACTGCCGCCCGGTATGCAGGCAGGCGCACATGGCGGCTCTCATGGGCATCTGACCAACGAGTTTGTTGATGCCATTCTCCGCGATCGCACCCCCTGGATTGACATCACTGCGGCGCTCACCATGACGGCCGCTGGCATCGTGGCCCACCAGTCGGCACTCAAGGACGGTGAGCTGCTGAAAATCCCGGATTACAGCTCATGAGTCTTTCCCTGCCCCCCTGCTCTCGCCGCCAGCTGGTTCTGGCAACGGGTACGGCTGCCCTTTCGTCCTGGTCTCTGACTGGCAGCCAGGCGGCAGCCTCCGACCAGTCTGCCGCGAAGGTCTGGAAACCATGGTCGGATCGACGGATCCGCCTCGGTATCGCCGGGAACGGGCACTGTCGGTTCGGCACCAGCTTCCGGTTTGAAGAACACCCGAATATCGATGTCGTTGCCGTCACCGATCTGTTTCCCGAACGCTGTGCCGACCTCGCCCGCGCTGTCCGCTGTGACACCACCTATGAGTCACTCGAAGCACTGGTCAAGGACACCGCTGTCGAGGCGGTCTTTATCGCCACCGATGCGCCCAGCCACGCCCGGCATGCGATCCTCGCCATGGAGCACGGCAAACATGTCGGCACCGCCGTACCTGCCTTTTTTGGGAACCTCGATGAGGCCAAGCAGTTACTCGAAACAGTCAAGACAACAGGCCAGACCTACATGATGTTCGAGACCAGCTGGTTTCGGCCTGAATGCTGCGCCATGCGGAGCCTCTATCGCGCCGGGGCCCTCGGAGCCTTACGCTACACCGAAGGGGAATACTTTCATTACCATGCCTCGAAAGAGCCAACGCCCTCCTACCGGGACTGGCGCCGAGGGTTTCCACCACTCTGGTATCCCACCCATGCAACCGCCTTTCACACGGGGGTTTCTGGTGGGCATTTTCGATCAGTTTCTGCAAGGGGCTTGCCGGGACACCTGCCCTACCACCAGCCCGCCGCTAATCCCTACGGCAACCCGTTTGCCGGTGAGTTCGCCCTCTTCCAGACCACCGACGGCGCCCTCTGTCGCATCGCGCAAGACAGCAGCAGCCGGCGACCATTCAGTGAAACCGGCCGGGTCTCGGGCCGCCTCGGCAGCTATCGTGACGGGGTCTACAGCGGCACGATGCCAGCGGCTGACCTGCCTGATCTGTTACCACCAGCCCTGCCGCCCGGCATCGCCTGGCCCGCCGACCATGGTCATTCCCACGGCCCGCTCACGGACGCATTCGTCACGGCGATTCTCACCGACAGCACACCAGCTATCCATGTTGGCCATGCCTTGGCAATGACCGCTGCCGGGGTGATTGCCCATGAATCAGCCCTCCGTGACGGCGAGGTGCTGCCCATCCCGCAGTTCGCATTCTCTGGCTAGCCGGTATGGGCTGTCTACCCCGCCAACTGCCCCACTGCCGTCGACACGGTCGCGAGGGCCCTGCTGGCTACTGCTCAGCTGACTGTTGGCTCCAGCCCCGGCATGGTGCCCGTTGAGGTCGCAAACTTCTCCGCCGGCAGCCCCGTCTGCCGGAGCACTGACAGATAGAGATTCGGCAACGGATGATTCCGCTTTTGATCGAATGCCAGATGCTGGCCGTGCCGAAAGCCACCACCGGCAAGGACTACTGGCATATTGCGGTTGTCGTGGCTCGATGCATTTCCCAGATTGCTGGTGAGCAGCACACTGGTGTGATCAAGCAGGCTTCCCGTTTCTTCATCCGCTGTCTGCAAAGATCGTAGAAAGTCGCCCCAGGCATTGATGATGGCCGTCTCGACCAGTTTCAACTGGTTCAGTTTCTCCTCATCACGACCGTGATGACTGAGGGTGTGGTAGCCCTCTTCGACACCTTCCAGTGGGACCACCCCGCCGCTGCCACCAAAGTGGCAGACGATGTACCGCGATGAATCGGTGGCGAGTGCCAGCCGAATCATGTCGCTCATCACCCGCTGCCGTGCGATAAAATCATTGGCGTTCCCAATGTCGACAGGCTTGGGTTGATCAACGCGGGGTTTTGGCCGCTGGGCCCAGGCTTCATCCTCCACCAGCCGTTTCTCCAGGTCACGGACACTGGTGAAGTAGGCATCCAGCCGATCACGGTCTCCCTGCCCAAGCCGCCGCGTGAGTGACCTGGTGTCATCCGCCACGGCATCCATGATGCTGCGGCCTTCCCTGGCCCGTGCTGCCTGCACCCGCTGCTGCTTCGGTGAATCGGAAACAAACAGCCTCGTGAACAGCCGAGATGGAGACGACTCCGCTGGAATCATCGAACCGTTTTCGGTGTAGGCGGGGCTGTTGCTTCCAGCCAGGGCAAGCACAAGCGATGGAAACCGGGTCTCATGCCCCAGATGTTTTGCCAGCAATTGGTCAATCGAAATCGTGTTCCGGGAAGGCGCTCCCGCAGCCATCGGCGCCGCTGTCAGCAGACTTGCCTCGGCCTGATGGCCACCGCTCACCGCTGGATGCGATGCCCCAGACACCACCGTGAACATGTCCCGCAGATCATTGATGCCAGCAAGATACGGAGAAGCCGCATAGCCACGACCTGCCTCCTGCGGGTTGAGGTTGTCCGCCACCAGGCCCAGCCCAAGCGTCATCGCCACGAACCGCCGCGGCGACTGTGTCGGGGCCCTTGCGAAGGCTGGCCGCATGGCAGACAGCCAGGGCATCGCCATGCTGATCCCCGCTCCTCGCAACAGTGTCCGACGAGGTATTGATCGCTGAGCGTCAATGGAAAAATGCGGTTTCATCTCACCCCTTGCTGGCTAACAGGTGCTCACCACTATGGCGTCTCTCATACAATGTCGAATGACAGCAAGGCATTATTCACCGATTTGCCGTCGACCCGTCTGATCCCTCACTTCGAGCGAAACAGCTCGCTTGCGACAACCTCCGTGAGGAGGGTTTTCAGCCCGTAGCCGGACGCTTTTGCCGCTGCGACAATCTCCTCAACAGCCTGCCGGTCACGAAAGGACAATTCACCGCCTGTGCCATAAACCAGCAGATGCCCCACCACCCCGCGGGCAATGTCTGCAGGCTGCAGGGCGAGTTCATGCTTCAGTTCCTCGATGCCACTGAACACCCGGCCGTCGGGCAGCTGGCCTGATGCATCAATCGGCTGCGACCTCTGCTTGCTGCCTTTCACGAAGGATCGATAGCTGGTCCGCCACTGGCCCGCGGGGTCGAATGACTCAAGAGCAAACCCGTATGGGTCCATCTGTCGGTGGCAGCTTGCGCATGAGGCGTCAGCCTGGTGCTTCACAAGTTGCTCACGAATGGTCGTCGCCCCGCGAATATCTGGTTCGATTGCCGGCACGCCTGCCGGGGGTGGCGGAATCGTGAGCCCCAACAGCCGTTCCGCGACCCAGGCACCACGCACCACGGGTGAGGTTGTCGTGCCATTGGCTGTCACCTTGAGCACCGCCCCGAGCGTCAGCACGCCTCCCCGAGGACTGCTGCCGGGAAGTGAAACCTGTCGCAACTTCCCCCCCGCCACGCCCTCAACCCCATAGAAGCGGGCCAGCCGACTGTTCAGAAATGAATGGTCTGCTGCAACGAGATTCACAACCGGTCCGTCATCATGAAGTAAGCCACCGATGAATGCATGGGCCTCGTCGAGCATGGCCATCTGGACAATCGGGTCAAAGAGCCAATACCTCCGGCGATCCGGCACCGTAAAATCAATTTGGTCGAGATCAAGCCATTCCGCAGTGAAGTCGGTGGTGAACTGCCGCTCTGCCGCGGTTGGCTCATCATCCGCGGCAGCGCCCTGAGCAAGCATCCGCCCGACCTGTTGCCGAAGCACCGCAGGCTTGTGCAGCGTGCCACTCCCGGCCGACGCCAACAACGTTCGGTCGGGTGGCCCCCCGGTCAAGAAATAACTCAACCGGGAAGCGAGGGCATAGTCATCAAGCAGGCCCGGCTGTTCATTGAAGTACAAAAATCCGGGAGCACAGAGGATTGCCCGGTATCCCACCCGAAGTGCGGCAGCCAGTGACTTGGACTCCGCATGGGTCGTCTTTGCTAAGTCGACATATGCAGCGACTTCCTCCGCTGCCACCGGTCGCCGAAAGGCCCGCTCCGCAAAGACCGGAATTAATTCCTCAATCGCCTTGAGTGGCTTCCCCGAGACAGGCTTTGAAAGCCCCGCGACCTTCGTTTGCTCGATCAGCAGATCACCGAAGAGTTTTGCCCGGGTTTCACTGGCAGGCCTGCGAAAAACTCGCCGCATCTCCAGTCGATTGATGGCGACACCCGGCACCTCTTGCGGTTCACCCTCACCCATCCCGACTTGGCCACCTTCAAAACGTGCGCGTTTGACCGTCGCATCTTGCGGCCTGATCTCCAGCATATGGCCACGCGGCAACCAGGTTTCGAACGCGATGACCCCCGGGGCCGCTCCGGCCTCGAAACTGCAGATGGGTTCAAGCAACGGAGCCGTCGAGACGCAGGGGCCACAGTGAATGGCCGTCCAGACCCCACCTTCCTTTGGAAGCTTGATGCCATGCGCGGTCAACCGGAATTGGTACCAGCCATCAACCGGTGCCGTGGTGGCAGGGATGCGGCCGTAGTACGGCATCGTGCATGACCAGACCACCGCTTCGCCCTCACGCATCTCAGGCTCTCGGCAACGGCGGCGCGGGTTCGTGCGGGCAACCTCGGCCGCACTTAAGTCCCGCTGAAGAACCTTTTCCGTCTCGAGCGCTCGCCTGAAGGCCTCATCGAGCGCCTCATCTACAACCGCAAGATGCCGAGCAAGGTAGTGCCGGGACATCGCCTGAAACTCTGCCACCGTGGTAAACCCACGTGGCCGCCCCTCTTCGGGCAGGTGGTTAGCCAGCGGAATATCGATGCCCAGCAACTCGTGCAAAGACCGCTCCACCTGTAATCGAGTCAGCCGCCGCCCCCGCACCCGGCCCAAGCGGGCGTCTCGCTTCTGCTGGGTTGACGAAAGCCAGCCACTCGCAACCCGGACGGCCTCGTCCCGCTCTGTTGCGGTTGGCTGTTCAGCCTCTTCCGGGGGCATCTCGCCGGCAGCCACCCGGTCGATGATCCGTGTCCAGACACGATCGTGATCGGTATTGTTTGAATTGAGGCCCTGGGACAGCGTTCTGGTGAGGTCGAGGCCTGCCTCAGCGTCTGCCCCGGCATGACAGTCGAGACACCGCGACTCGAAAAAACTATCGAGTGCTTTGGGTGGCTCAATGCCAGCCGCGAGACTACGCAGTTGCGGACTCGTGCATATCAGCACCAGTACAAGCCCGGCACAGCGATGGCCGGTGAGGCATGGGCCCACCAGACGCAGCGTCCTCTGAAGCAGATTCATGAAGCTTTCTTCGACCAGTTGGCGAGAGGAAGACAACTCCTTCCTCTACCAGACTAGGTCGCCGCATCCGAATCGCTTAGGGTCCACGCTCTTGCCCTTGAAAAACAGGCAGAAAACTTGACTAGTCGTCGTTGCCCCGGAGTTTGGCCAGGACGGTGTAATCCTCGAGCGTGGTCGTATCGCCCACGGTCTCGCGGCCGGCAGCAATATCCCGCAGCAGGCGCCGCATGATCTTGCCACTGCGGGTCTTGGGCAACGACGCCGTGAAATGGATGTCATCCGGCGAGGCAATCGCCCCAATCTGATGACGGACATGCTGCCGCAGTTCCTTCCGCAACGCATCGTCAGGCTCGCCACTTTTGAGCGTTACGAAGACCGCCACTGCTTCCCCCTTGACCTCGTGGGGGCGACCAACCGCTGCCGCCTCGGCCACAGTGGGATGGCTAACAAGCGCGCTTTCAATCTCAATCGTTGAAAGCCGATGCCCGGCAACGTTCAGCACATCGTCGATACGCCCCATGATCCAGTAGTAGCCATCGTCGTCCTGACGGGCGTTGTCCCCGGCCAGGTACTTGCCCGGCACCCGCGACCAGTAGGTTTCAACGAAGCGTTCTTCGTCACCCCAAATACCCCGCAGCATGCCGGGCCAGGGCTTGGTCATCACCAGCCAGCCACCTTCACCCTGTTCGACCGGCGTGCCCTCGGCATCGACAATCTCAGGGCAGACGCCGGGTAGCGGCAGCGTGCAACTGCCAGGCTTGGTGGGTGTACAACCGGGCAGCGGGCTCATCATGATGCCACCCGTTTCAGTCTGCCACCAGGTATCAACGATAGGGCACCGCTCAGCCCCAATCGTCTCGTGGTACCACATCCAGGCTTCCGGATTGATCCCCTCACCGACCGTTCCGAGCAGCCGCAGGCTGGAGAGGTCGCGACCTTCGATGTGCTCCGGCCCCCACTTCATGAAGGCCCGAATTGCTGTCGGTGCCGTGTAGAAGATCGTCGGCTGCTCTTGCTCGATGATTTCCCAGAAACGACCCTGATGCGGGGCATCGGGCGCTCCTTCATAAACCAGAATGCCGACGCCCGCCGCCAGCGGACCGTAGGTGACGTAACTGTGGCCAGTAATCCAGCCACAGTCAGCCGTGCACCAAAACAGGTCTTCATCCCGGAGGTCAAAGACCCACTCAGCGGTGGTCTTCGCCCACAAGAGATAGCCTGCCGTGGTGTGCTTGATGCCTTTGGGCTTCCCGGTCGATCCACTCGTGTACAGGATGAACAACGGTGCTTCCGAATCCATCGGCACCGGTGAAAAGTCGGCTGGCATATCCGCGACCAGGTCGTGCCACCAGACGTCACGTCCGTCGACCATGGTCACGTCCTGACCGGTCCGCCTGAGCACCACAACATGCTTGACGCTGGGTGACTTTTCCAAGGCCTCGTCAACATTGGCTTTCAGGGGCAACATGCTGCCCCGGCGCCAGCCGCCGTCTGCTGTAATCACAGCAACGGCCTGGGCGTCGTTGTTGCGATCCGCAATCGCCTCACTCGAAAAGCCGCCGAAGATCACGGAGTGGACCGCGCCAATCCGGGCACAGGCCAGCATGGCGATGACCAGTTCGGGGGTCATCGGCATGTAGATTGAGACGACGTCGCCCTGCGTGATCCCGAGCCGGGCCAGTCCTGCTGCTGTCCGGCTGACCTCGGCCTGCAATTCGCGAAAGGTGTATGTCCGCCGTTCACCGGTCGGCTCCCCCACCCAGACCAGCGCCGTCTTGTCGCCAAGCCCGGCCGCAACGTGCCGGTCGATACAGGCGGCTGAAGCATTGGTCTGACCACCCGCAAACCATTCCGCATGCGGTGGATTCCAGCGGAGCACCTCGTCGTAGGGCTTCAGCCACGGCAGAGCCGTCGCCCGCTCACCCCAGAATGCCGACGGGTCTGCTGCCGCTTGGTCGTAGAGTTTCTGGTACGCCTCAAGTGAGCCGATGCGGGCCTTGTTCGAAAACGCCTCCGGTGGCGGAAAGGAACGATGCTCCTGCATCACGCTGGCGACTCGTCCTGCTGATTTGTCTGCTGCCATTTTTGTACTCCTTGCGCATCGTTTCGACAGGTGTGCGAACAGGCCAGCCCGTACCCCGGCGGGCACTGGGAAATCAGCTGGCATCCCCAAAACAAATCCCAAGCCCACGAGCAGCCCGCACCGACGTACCGTGCGGCTGAACTCGCGAAAGCGAGGCAATCGCGGTGGCGATCGGCACGCTCTCAATCTCAGGAGGGCGATAGCATACCATCTCACCGAAGCGGCCCTCGTGAATCATCTGCACTGCCAACACCCCGAATTCGGTGGCCAGCACCCGGTCAAAGGTTGTCGGGTTTCCACCCCGCTGGAGGTGCCCCAGCACAACCGTCCGAGTCTGCCGGTCAAGACGGCGGGCAATCTCGGCCGCCACAACCTGGCCGATCCCGCCAAGTTTCACCTGCTCCTGCGCCCCGGTTGCCGTCACGCAGACCAGATCCCCCGTCGGCAGGCTGGCCCCTTCTGCAACGACCACTAGGGAATGCCGCCGACCAGCCGCCTCACGATCAGCGATCTTGCGGCAGACGCTGTCAAAGGTCCAGCCGATCTCAGGCAGCAGAATGACGTCAGCCCCCCCAGCGATGCCAGCATGGAGAGCAATCCAGCCGGCATGCCGGCCCATCACTTCGAGCACCATGATCCGCTCGTGGCTAGCGGCAGTCGTTCGCAGGCGGTCGAGGGCATCGGTAGCTGTCGACACGGCTGAATCAAACCCAAACGTGAAGGCAGTCGCTCCAAGATCGTTGTCGATCGTTTTGGGCACACCGACGACAGGAATCCCGTGACGATGAAACTGCTCGGAAATCGCCAGCGACCCGTCCCCGCCAATGCAGACCAGCCCACAGATACCGAGTTGTCGGACGGTGTCCGCCACCCCGCGGAGCAACGCTGGATCGATACTGATTCGCTGATCCTCCCCAACCGTGGCCGAGAACCGGCCCCGGTTGGTCGAACCCAGAATGGTTCCGCCCAGCGTCAGGATACCGCTGGTGTTTCCCCGGGTCAGGGGCATGTAGTCAACGGGATCGACCAGCCCCTCATAGCCCCGCAGGAATCCCACGCACGAGTAGCCAAGTCGCTCACCCGCAATCACCGACGCTCGAATGACCGCATTGAGTCCGGGACAATCACCACCGCTGGTGAGAATGCCGATACTCGGCTTGTGGCTGGTCATCTGTGAGTCCCCTTTCCAGTCCAGGTCGCCCATCCGAGCCGGAGAAGATCACCACTTCCCTTCAGCATCTGTCGCCAGTCCACTTTACTCTGGCCGCGCCGCCGTTCGGTAAAGGTAATGGGCACTTCACGAATCGTGCCGCCGGATCGGTGGATCTGCCAGAGCATCTCCTCGAAGAATGCATAGCCCTCGCTCGGCGACTTCACCGCCTCAAGCCGGGCCAGCCGAATGACGCGAAAGCCGCTGGAGCCGTCGCGGACCGGCACCCACAGCACCCAGCGGGTCCACCAGCAGACAAGCCGGCTGAACAGGTGCCGAGACAGGGGCCAGCCAACCACGTTGCCACCGGCAATCTTGCGCGACCCGATCACCACATCGACAGGGACACCCTGCGGCGGGGCCACAGCCGCCAGCAGCCGCGGAATATCCTCGGGTGCATGACTGAAATCGGCATCTAGATTTACCGCCAACACGTAACCCCGACGCCGTCCCTCCCCAAGCCCGGCCAAAACCGCGGCCCCGAGGCCCCGATAGCCGTGCCGGGTCAGCAGGCTGACCCGTGGTTCGTTCACAGCAATTGCGTCAACGACAACCCCCGTGCCATCTGGCGAATCATCGTCAACCACCAGCACATCAAGCCGGGCATCAACTGCCAGGATTTCGGAGAGCAGACGAGCAATATTCTCCCGCTCTTGGTAGGTGGCAACCACCACCAGCACCCGCTCAACCGCTGGCTGCGGGGCGGATCCTGTCGAGGCGGTGGTGGGAATGTGGCTGACAGTCATGGGGGATCTGTCAGAGTGTGGCACATCTCGAGCCGCCGACAACTTTTCGTTCAGGGGCGGACTCCCCGCCGATGCCTCACGCCCGCCGGGATCTTTCCAACTGACCGCCACGCCGCAGCCGGACAAACAGCCGTGAGTAGTCGCCGAGACGGACGGCCTGGATCGCCTGATCAGATGCGTTCGGATCGGGGTGGTCGTCTTCCTCAATCAACACCATATCGGCATCAGTCAAGTCGACGTCGTCTTCTTTAGCCTGCTCCACGTCTTCATCGACGGCAGGCGGTGCATCCGCTGCTGGCATCCCGTCAACACTGGCGGCTGCGGCGGCAGGCGGCATCGCCGCAGGGCCAGGCGGCAACTGGCGACTGATCGCCTGCCCTTCCCGGCTGGCGACGTGCAACCGATCGTGAAAATCATCCGGACCGGCCATGACGAAGCGCTCAACGACATCTTCTTCCTCGGCGAAGACCTCCGCGAACGGATCGGCCCGGTCGGTGTCGTCCTCGGCGGCAAACGGTGGGTCAAAAATCAGTTCGATTTCGTCATCCTGCCAGCCAGAGTCCTCGGCCTGACGAATGGTTCGCGTGGTCAGCATCACCTCGTCATCAGCAGCCCCTTCAAGCGTTCCGCCAGCCGCGGCAAGCAAGGCCCGGGCGGCATACTCAGTCGCTCCCTGCGACGCAGCAAAGTCAATAGATAGCGGTGCATCCGCTTCGGCGTCTGCTTCCGCGTGAACTGCCTGCCAGGCTGATTGCTCGATGCACGCTGCGGAGTCGCCAGCTTCAACCGGCATCTCCAATGCTCCTGCTGTCGCCCCCTGGTGCACGGCTGCCTCACCGGGCAGGTCCTCATCGTCATCATCAAATGTTCCAAACTCAATAATGGTTGCCGCCGTGTTGTCATCACAGTCTTCCCCATCCGCGCGAGTCGTTACTGCGTCTGGCAGCGGCTCATCGCAGGCGGCCGGCCGCGACTCGGGCTGTGCAGGCGGCGGGGCAGCCGCCTGCAACGCAGGCGGCGGGGGCAGCCGCTGAATCTCTTCCCAGGCAGCCGCCAGGTCGGCGGTGCCCACTGGCGACCTGCCCTGCTGTTCAGCAAGCCGCAACGCCTGATCACAGACCTGATTGATCAGCCGGGGTACACCATCGGTCAGGGTGAAGACAGCAGCATCACAGTCTGCCGCGAAGTGACTGCTCCACTCGAGACCGGCAGCCCGCATCTGAGTGCGGAGGTAGCCGCAGGTCTCTTCATAATCAAGCGGCTCAAGATAGCCCCGGACGGCAATCCGCTGGGCGACCCCCTCAAGTTCCGGCTCGCCCAGCATCTCCTCTAAGCGAACCGTTCCGGCCAAGACCAGATGCACCGCCGGTTGGGCGGTGACCACGCCAGCCAACAGTCGCAGCTCTTCTAGCAGCCGGCGGGGCAGGGTGTGGGCCTCGTCCACCAGCACGACCAGCCCTGCACCGATTGCGGCGAGCCCACGAATGCGATCGACCAGACCGATTCGCAGCTCTTCCTCATCAAGACCACGGTAGGCCTCACCAATGTCCGCCATGATCGACTGCCAGAGGCCACGCCGCGTGCAGATTCGCGCCCCCGAAAGCAACGCAACAGCGAATCGGTCTTCAAGGTGTTCCCGCAGGCATGCGAGCAGCAACGACTTCCCCGTGCCTGTTCCTCCGATCATCAGACCAATGCCCTCTGCTCTGAGGACGGCCCGCTGGAGACCATCGAGCGCGGCTTGCGCATCCTTCGAGGCGTGAAACGAGGCAACCCGCGGCACCGTCATGAAGGGCCGCTCAGCGGGTCGAAAGAAGGCGTTCGGTGTTGGCATAAAGAATGAAGATGATCAGCACAGGGTTGGACCACGCCCCACACGGCGCACGACGACACGTCTGGCACCGCCTCCCAAGCCGTCGCCCGGGGGACGATTCATGGACGACCATTCCAGACCTTGGTATTGTCGACCAGAGACAGCACCTTCCTGCACCACCGCCGTGCCGCATAGACTTTTCCGGTTGAGACGATCAACTCGATTGCGAGCGGCGGCGGCAACTGTGCCGGTCAGATCCCCTGAGCCCGCGGGCTGGCGAGCAGAGAAAGCGTGACCATGTTCCGAGTCAAAATCTGTGGTGTCACCTCGATCGTGGACGCGCATGCCATCGCGGCAGCAGGAGCCGACGCCATCGGCCTCAACTTCATTCCCGGCTCGCCCCGCTGTCTCACCGTGGAGCAGGCAGCGGCGATTGCCGCGAGCCTGCCCGAGACCGTACTGACCGTGGGCGTCTTCGTCGGGCGGCCGCCGAGTGAGATGCTCGCCATCGCCAGCCAGGTTGGCCTGACAGCGATCCAGTTGCACGGTCTGTTCGACGGCCCCCCCGAAGCGAGTGATCCACCCTGGCGGTGCGATGAGTTGCTGCCGTACCCCGTCATCCGGGCAGTTCGGCTCGATGAGCCCTCTGCCGACCCTGATCGCCTGGCGACAGCCCGGCAATGGATTGATGCTGCCGCCGCCTGCGGAACCCGGCCGGCCATGGCCCTGGTTGACGCGGGGGTTTCACGTGGCACATCGGCTGGCCGCCTGGGAGGCACCGGCCACACCGTTGAGTGGGAGTCGGTTGCAGCCACCCCGCCACTGCCGATCCCGACCACACTGGCCGGCGGCCTCACCCCAGAGAACGTGGCGGCGGCAGTCCGCACCAGCCGCATGGTCGCCGTCGATACCGCGAGCGGTGTCGAAGCCGCGCCCGGCCGGAAAGACCCCGACCGCGTCGCGCGATTCGTGGCAGCAGCCCGCGCTGCCTTTGCGGCCAGTGCTAGCATGCCCGGCACACCCTGACGCCCGGCCTTCACCCCCGCAGGCTCAGGCCATGCCCGGTGGATAGGACCAGGCCTGTGCCCAAAAAGGCTAGCCGGCTGCCAAGTTCGCAACCTGTGCGCCGTGGCCAAAACCGCTACAATCGAAACTGATGAGCGTAAGAAGCGTTCGGTGGCAGGCTGCCGCCATTTAGAGACTCCAACTCTCGCACCAGGAGGATTCCGTGGCCCACGTTGATACCCGTCTCCCGTACAAAGTTGCTGACATGTCCCTGGCCGACTGGGGCCGGAAGGAAATCATGCTGGCTGAGAATGAAATGCCGGGCCTGATGGCCCTCCGGGAGAAGTACGGCAAAACCAAGCCGCTCACCGGGGCTCGCATTGCCGGCTGCCTGCACATGACCATTCAGACGGCCGTCCTGATCGAGACGCTCGTCGAACTCGGTGCAGAAGTCACCTGGAGTAGTTGCAACATCTTCTCGACGCAAGACCACGCTGCAGCGGCAATCGCCAAGGCTGGCATTCCCGTCTATGCCTGGAAAGGCATGACTGACGAAGAGTTCGACTGGTGCATTGAGCAAACCCTGTTCTTCCCCGATGGCGAGCCGCTCAACCTGATTCTGGATGACGGTGGTGATCTCACCGCCATGGTGCACGACAAGTTCCCCGAACTGCTCGGGGGCATCAAGGGCCTCTCCGAAGAGACCACCACCGGCGTGCACCGGCTCTACCAGATGCAGGAAAACGGTGAACTGAAATTGCCATCGATCAACGTCAATGATTCCTGCACCAAGAGCAAGTTCGACAATCTCTACGGCTGCCGGGAAAGCTTGGCAGACGGCATCAAGCGGGCCACCGACGTCATGGTGGCTGGCAAGGTCGTGGTTGTCTGTGGCTATGGCGACGTCGGCAAGGGCTGCGCTCATGCGATGAAGTCGCTTGGGGCCCGGGTAATTGTCACCGAAATTGACCCGATCAACGCCCTCCAGGCAGCAATGGAGGGCTTTGAGGTGACCACCATGGAGGAGGCTGCCAGTGAGGGTCAGATCTTTGTCACCGCCACCGGCTGCCGGGACGTAGTCCTCGGTCACCACATGGAGCAGATGCCGGATGACGCCATCATCTGCAACATCGGGCACTTCGACCTCGAAATCGACGTCGCCTGGCTGGAGAACACAGCCGGCATTAAGAAGGTTGAAGTGAAGCCCCAGGTTGACCGCTACACCCTGCCTTCTGGCCGTTCGGTACTCGTGCTGGCAGAAGGCCGGCTCGTGAACCTCGGCTGTGCCACTGGTCACCCGTCATTCGTGATGAGCACCAGCTTCACCAATCAGGTGCTGGCTCAACTCGAACTCTGGCAGCACCCCGAGAACTATGATGTCAACGTCTACCGGCTGCCCAAGCATCTTGATGAAGAGGTGGCTCGGCTGCACCTCGACAAGTTGGGCGTCAAGCTGACAACCCTGACGCCTGAGCAGGCGGCCTACATCCACGTAAAGGTCGAAGGGCCGTTCAAGCCGGATTACTACCGGTACTAGACGACCCATGAGAATCTCCGAACACACTGTTCGGACCCGTTGAAGGCTGCAGGAACCGCCCCCCGGTCCTGCAGCCTTCTTCCTTTGATTGTGGCCGCTTCAGGAGGTCTGTCTAAGGGCCGGCGTCCCGGGCCCGTGGTCGTCTGGTGGCAGCCCATCTTCCTGGGCTCTGTTTCATGTGAAACATGTCCCCGCTCCGGCCGTCGGAAACCCAGGCCCCGCCCGCAGTAGTGGTAAGCGGGATTGGCATAGCCGGGACGCCGGGCAGGCTCCAAGCGAACCGCGGCAGCCACGAGGCGGGCGGGGGGTTTCACGTGAAACAGGCAAACCAGCACGCCTGCGCAAACCTGGGCGGTTTCACGTGAAACGCCGCTGCGGGAACGCCCGGTGTGACGGCCATACCAATTCATGCCGATACACCGAGAGCATGCGTTGTGCGTGACGGAATCATTGGCAGGGATATGCGGATGGGTCGGATTGTGTGTGTCGTGAATCAGAAGGGCGGCGTCGGCAAGACGACCACCGCCTCAAACGTGGCGGCGGGACTGGCGAAGGCTGGTCTACGCACTCTTCTGGTTGATCTCGACCCGCAGTGCAACGCCACCACGGGATTCGGCGGCACGCCCGCCGAGACCCATCCGCTGGTCTCCGAGGCCACCCTATCTGAGAACGTGGTCGCCACAGCCGTCACCAACCTGTCGCTGCTGCCCGGCAGCCGGAGCGTTCGCGATGTTGAGCGAATTGCCGAGACCGCCCGGGACGGCTCGATGGTGCTGGCCAATCATCTCGCCTGTGGCCTCAACGCCTGGGACTACTGCCTGATCGACTGCCCGCCATCCATTGGGGAACTGACCCGTACGGCCTTGGCTGGCTCGACCGAAGTCCTGATGCCCATTCAGTGTGAATACTTCGCGCTCGAAGGGCTGACCCAAATGATTGAAGTGATCCGTGACGTGATGGCAGCCAAGCCTGGGCGACTCTCCTTTAGTGGCATCGTGCTCACCATGCACGATGCCAGCCTGGAACTGACGGCAGAGGTCGAGCGGGAGGTTCGTGACTTTTTTGGAGAAATCGTCTTCGACACGGTGATCCCCCGGGATGTCACCGTGTCTGAAGCACCGAGTCACGCCCAGAGTGTGCTCGATTACGCGCCCCGTTCAGCTGGTGCCCGGGCGTATACAGAACTGTGCATGGAGGTACGCAACTGTGAGTAGAGAGCGACGTTTGGGGCGAGGGCTTGAGGCCTTGTTGGGGCGGGCCGGTATGGAACAGACTGCTCCGGCAACGGACGGTACCGGAGCACTGGCCAGCCAGCCAGCGGCAGCCTCGACGCGTTCAGCAGCAGCCCAGCTGATCCTGCACAAGGCCGAAGACCTTGAGCAGGCCGCCGCCGACCTGCCGTCGAGCGAGATTGCTGCCGCCGTGATCGACCCCAATCCTTGGCAGCCCCGCTCGGTCATGTCTGCGGAGGATCTGACTGAACTGGCCAGCAGTCTCAATGAGCACGGGCTTGTCCAGCCGATCGTGGTGCGGTCGCAGGGCGACCGGTACCAGTTGATCGCGGGCCAGCGGCGGCTGGCAGCAGCCAAGCAGCTGGGCTGGGAGATGGTTCCAGTCCGAGTGCTCGATGTTGACGACCGGCAGATGTCTGAGATCGCCATCGTCGAAAACCTCCAACGCCGCGACCTCGATCCGCTCGAGAAGGCGACCAGTTTCAAGCAGTATCTGGCGACCTGGGGAGGCACGCAGGACGAACTGGCGAAGCGGCTTTCGGTCGACCGATCGACCGTGGCCAATCTGATCCGCCTGCTGGAATTGCCTGAGGCCGTCCAGGAGAAACTTCGTGGCGGGGCGATCTCGATGGGCCATGCCCGGGCCCTCCTGCCGCTGGGCGATGAGCACGACCAGGTGACATTGGTCAATCGAGTGGTGGCCGAAGGGCTGTCGGTACGGACTGTCGAGAGTGAGGTGAAGGAGATTCTGCGGGCCGACGAGGTGGCTGAGCTTGGTGGCACGGAACCCGCGTTCGGCAACGAGCCGTTGGGCAGCGACGATGCCTCGCTCCCCAAACGAAAACCGGGCCGCCCAGCGAGCCGCAGGTCGAGCCAGATTGTGGCACTGGAAAGCGAACTTCGCCGGGCCCTGGGCACGAAGGTGGTGATTCACGTCAACAGCAAGGGGGCGGGCCGAATCGTGATCCCGTTTGGCAATCCCGAAGAATTCGAGCGGCTGCTGGAATTCATGACCGAGTAGAAAAGAGGGCTGATTTCCGCTGTTTTTGCCGCCTCCTCCTGTGGCGGCTGGACTCGGCTATACTCTCTATCTTCATCGCTTCACCGGAGAAGCCAATCTCAACCTCAGTTGATTTCGGGGCGTAGCTCAGCCTGGCTAGAGCGCCTGGTTTGGGACCAGGAGGTCGCATGTTCGAATCATGTCGCCCCGACTGAAGAAAGCCCCTTGGAAACAAGGGGCTTTCGGCGTTTCTGGGGAGGGCTTGAGAACATGAACTGCGGGGTTTTCTCCAGAAAAAGCAGCTCCGCCCCTATCGTGCTGCCACGCCGAGCCGCCCGTTGAGGCCCGTAGCAGAACTTTCCTGAAAAAAAACCCCCCGGAATATTTTGACTTTCATTCGGGGTGTGCCATTGTTGAGCGAAGCCGCGGTCGCCTCCGCCGCTTCACCTTCCGAATAAAGGATTCGGTGGTTTTTTCCTGTCGCGTGTCAAGGAGGCTCACCCCATGAGTCGTGCATTCTACCTCAGCGGTCTTTCAGCCGCTCTTCTGTTGTGTTTCGGCACCTTCGCCGAAGCTGGTCTTTTTGGTAACCATCACCGGGCTCATGGAAATTGCTGCGAGCCTGCCTGTGGTTGCGAACCCACCTGTGGTTGCGAGCCGACCTGCGGTTGCGAGCCTGTCTGTGCTGCTGAGCCCACCTGCGGCTGCGAGCCTGCCTGTGGCTGCGAGCCTGCCTGCTGTGACAGCTGCTGCGGTCATCAGCACCGTCACTGCAGCCTGATGGAGCGGATCCGCTGCCATCACCAGGCCAAGAAGGCCCGCCGTGCCGCACGTCGCTGCTGCAACAACTGCTGCGAGCCAGCTTGCGGTTGCGAGCCAGCCTGTGGCTGTGAGCCTGCTTGCGGCTGCGAGCCGACCTGCGGTTGCGAGCCGACCTGCGGCTGCGAGCCGTCCTGCGGCGTCTGAATGAAAAAGCTTGAAGATTGACACCCCCTTGAACGTCAACCTTCATGCCACATCGACCCGGCCGGATCCCCATCCGGCCGGGTTTTTTTGTGGACAGAGCCTGACGGCCACACCGAGCAGGTTCACGGACTCACTACAAGCGTCACAGGGCATTCTTCGCCCAGGGCTCACTCTCCCACGGTGGCGATAAGGGTGTCGAGAAACACCGTTGAGCCGACCTCGCCCAGCGAAATGACCTGAAGTTCCGTCGGTCGCTCAAACAGGTAGTTGCTGAAGGGCACCTGGGACCTCCACTCTTGGCCGTCTGCCGTTCGCACCGTCACCGTGAGCATTCGGTCACCAGTGGCCGCCAGCGAACAGGCTAGCTCAACGTGCTGCCACTTCCCGGGCTGCAGGGGTGCCACCAGATGGTCGTTTGCCATCATCCCACCGCCGCCAAGCGACAGGATGCCGGCGGTCTCTGCCTCACCATTGTTCCCAACACCATTTAGCGTCACCTGAATTGTGCCGGGAGCGTCAGCATCAGGTTGCAGATCAAACGACACTCGAACGATTCCGCTGGCAGCCTGCTCCGGGGCCTTCACCGGCAGGCTAACCAGCGGCATCCAGGGACGCTCCAAGCCTGGTTCCTCATGGAGCCTCAGGCTCTGCCTGCCCGCTGATGCAGCGGCCTTGGTCACGGCAACGCCCTTCCCACTCTGGTTCAGGCCCTCCAAGCCCTGCTGCTCAAAGTCATGAGCTACCAGCACCATGCCAGCGGCCAGCCGCTGCTCTGCAAGTTGCTCAAAGGGCACTGCCGCTGTCTGTTGCGGCTCTGGATAGCCCGCGAAGATCGCCACATCCTGAAAGTCTTGTTTGCTCTTCGCGAGCGCTGGGCGATCGATTGGTGGATGAATCACCAGAAAGTTGTTCTCGTCAATCAGGTTCACGAAATAATGGCTCGTGCCCTCAGGAAGCGTCAAGATCGCCTGATCATCCCCAACCAGCCGACCTGATGCCCGCTGCCATTCCCGACCCCCGTTCTGGGAATAGATGAGGTCGGCATAGACCACCCGCGCACCACGGTCACGATAGGTCACCACCACTCTGCGGCCTTCCTGCCGATGGCCAACAATTTCCGGTACTCGGTCGGCATCGGCCAGTCCCCGATAGTCCGGGTTGCGATAGTGCAACCGCCCGCCCATTTCCCGAATTGCCGCCGTCAGACGAGCATCAAGTGCCGCCGCTTTTTCGGGCATCGTCGCTGCAAGATCCTGCTGCTCCTCGATGTCCCCCCGCACGGCCTGCCTATCACCAGCGTAAAGCCGATACAGCGATCGCTCAGGCTCAACAGACGCATGTTTCCGGAACAGTTTGTATTCGCCCACCCTGATAGATGAACTGTTTTCCATTTGGGGAAAATGCCAGACCATGCTGTCCCGGACATCACCCGCGGCATCCTGCACGAGCGTCGGGTCGGTCGGATCATTGGTCAGCAGCCGGGAAAGATCACAGCCATCAAACCGCTTGCCCGCAGGCCGCTTCGCGCCGATAAACGACAGTATCGTGGGGTAGATGTCGAGCCCATTGACCATCACATCACTCTGCACACCAGCAGGAATCCCCGGGCCGACCACCATGAAGGGCACTCGCGTCCCCCCTTCCTTCAATGAGATCTTGCCCCGATCCAACGGCGCGTTGTCGGTGTAGACATCGTGCCGACTGCCCTCCATGCCGCCGTTGTCGGACGTAAAAAACACGTAAGTGTTCTCGGCCAGCGTGTGCCCCGGCCAACGGGGGTCTTCGGTATCAGCAAGGAGCTGCATGACCTGCCCAACGTAGTAGTCAAACTGCTCGACCATCGCGCAGTAGAAGGGATTTGTCTGACCGGGATTCTTCCAGGTGTCCTTGTGCTCCTCGGTGATCGTCACCCCCAGTTTTCGTTCATACTTCCGCAGTAATGCCTCGCTGCGCATGACAATTGGTGCATGCACCAGCCAGGTCGCGTAGTACAGGAAGAACGGCTCGTTCTTGTTACTCTGGATGAACTCGAGGGCCGCATGCTGTGGTACATCAAACGAAAAGCCGTTTTTATCCAGCCGATACGGATCGTTGGGGTCACGGGTCGCAAAGCCCGTCAGCCGATCGGGCTTCATGGGCGACTGCACGCCCCGATCGTGCGTTGAGACATCAAACCCATGCCGATACGGCTTTGGATAGTCGTAGTGATTCTTGGAAATGTGCCACTTGCCACTGTGGCCAGTTCGATAGCCATCAGCCTTCAGCGCCTCGGCAATCGTGTAGCGATCCACCAGCATCCGGGCGGTGTAGAACGGCGAAATCAGCTCCGCCCGTGCGTGTGGGGCATGGGGCGGAAAACCGCCAGCCACTGAGGTCATCTCTCCCCTTGCCGGATGCAGGCCGCTGAGAATGGCTGCTCGGCTCGGAGCGCAGACCGGTGCCGGGGAATAGGCCTGCCAGAACATCACCCCCTGGGTCGCTAAGCGATCAAGGTTCGGGGTCTCCATCGGTGACGGCTCATCGATGTCATAGCACTTCACATCCTGCCAGCCGAGATCGTCGGCGAGAATGATGATGACGTTTGGCTTGGCCGGCCGGTGATCGGTGGCTGCCTCAAGCAGACCAGTCTGACCAAGCAGGAAAACGCTGAGGGCCAATACAACAATCTGTCTCATGGAACTTCCTTCGAGGATTGAGCCTGGCAGCCCGGAGGCGACATGACGCACCGGCAGGGCCTGCTTTCTCACGCAGTCTGAGGGCTTGCCACTCCCTCATCGTGGGTCAAATGGCATCTCGACGCAACCGCGGTGACGCTTGGCGGCAGGGCAGCGGGTCATTCCACCGCCGCTGCAAACCCCAACCGGGCCGCAGCAGGCAGACCATTGTTGCACCGCTCGCGATTGCCCCTGAGCCAGCCGAGTGGATGGCCCCGCCAGGTCGCGACCGTCCAGCCACATGGCCCTGCCGGCAGCGTGAGCCCCTGCAAAAACTGCTGGGCAGCAGTGGCATCGAGATCGAGTGTGGCCTGCGGCAACCAATCGGCATCCCGCCGCAGGGCAAGTCCATGCGCAGGCATCCAGTGCTTGCCCGGGCAATAGGCCAATTCACAGCCCTGTCCCGCGTCAGCAGGAACCCGCCGAGCCAGATCAGTCGGCCAGCCTTCCAACCGCTGGTCACGTCGCACCACCTGGCCACGCCGCGTCGCTCCGATCAATTCGTCACCGACGCTGAGTGGCTCAAAGGACGCGTCTGTGTTGACAAGCCCTGCTGCCGCCGGCAGTTCACCCCGCCGCCGTAGCCGAATGGCATAGGCTCCGCTGCAGCGGTCACGGTGCGGATAGAGTCGATAGCCACCCGGTGCGCAGGGTGACTGCCAGGCGGCAAGTTCAGGCAGCGGCTCAACCTGCCAGTCGTCCTGCTGCTGCAGAAACGCTTCAATGACCGCCTCGTTTTCCTCGACCGCGAAGGTGCAGGTTGAGTAGACGAGCCGACCACCAGGCATCACCAACCGGGCGGCCGCAGCCAGAATCCGCCGCTGCCGGGCGGCCGCGTGGGCGATCTTTGTGTCGGCAAACGCTGCCGCTGACTGCCGCCCCCGCCCCAGCAACGTCTGTCCCGTACAGGGCGCATCGACGAGCACGGCGTGAAACCGCTCATCCCAGCGAACAACCAGTTGCTCTGGATCGGCGACTGACACCATGAATCGGGGAAAGCCCACCCGGGCCAGGTTGTAGGTGAGGGCCGGCACCCGGCTGTGAATCGGCTCGTTGGCCAACAGAAATCCGCCCCCCGGCCCAACCTGCTCAAGGATGGCCGAGGCCTTGGCCCCCGGCGCTGCACAGACATCAGCCACCCACTCGGCAGGCTGGAGATCGAGCAGCCTCAGCGCCAGCATCGAGCCCGCATCCTGCACGAAGTACTCACCCGCAGCATGGGCGAGGTACCGTCCCGGCTGATGGGTCTCCAGACAGAAGCAACCAGCCGGATACCAGGGCACTGACTCCGTCGGGAATGGAAGCATGCCAGGCTGAGCCGCGCCGCCGGCCGCCGGTGGCCGAAGTCGCACCGCCTTCGGCGGCCGTGTGGCCAGCGCCTCGGCAAGTGCCGCTTGTTCATCCACAGGCAAGAGCCCGGCCAAATTCCCAAGCACTGGCTCCATGGCCGACCCTTTTCTTTGCCGGCGTCCTGCCCGCCTGGTCGCCATTCCTGTTCCTCCGTTGCTCCGTCCCATCGGTGCCGTCCTGCCAGATCAACGAGCAGGCACCCGAACAAAGTCGACCATCGTGAACGGCTTGATGCCGGGGATCACCGCCTCAAGTGTCCCGTCAGCAACCACCCGCACGCTGGTTTCAAACACGCGCTGCTCGCGGTCGGCTCCTGTGCGACCATCAATGTTTTTCGTGACAACTCGCGCCTGGTAGCGTTCGCCATCGGCAAACCCTTCCCCTCGAAAATCGTGTCGATTTTTTCCGGTGTTGGAATGCAGACCCGTCTGGATCGTGCTGGGAATCTTCACCGTCGCCGTTTCGAGCCCACTGGCGCCCGAGGCATAGATCAAAACCCGAAACGATTCGTGACTTCGGTTGTAGCCCGCGATCCGAAAGCGTTCATTCCCCGTGAAGCCCCGGCCATTCACCACAACATCGTTCCCGATCTCTCCGGCAACCGCATGCCGGATCATCTCATCAGTGCCACCGGCAATCTGGGCGAACCATCGCCAGACGTAATAGTGCAGGTGATTTGGATCGGCCGGATTGATGTAGTTGTCAATCGTGAAGATGTTGCCTTCCGGGCCACCCACCGTGAAGGTGTCGTCACCGCCTTGAATCTGCACCTTCTGAGTGAGAATGCCGGGGCCACCATCATTCGCCGGAATCACAATGGCTGGGGCAATCTTCGCCACCCGACCATTGTAGTCCCGTCGCTTGGTTAGGCCCATGGCCCAGCCGCTGGAGTTGTCGGACCAGGGCAACTGCATGGTATTGAGTCCGCGTTCCAGGCAGTGGCCCATGATGGTGAGCGTCCGAGCGTACGCATCCCGCTCATCCTTGATGCCATCTCCATTGACGTCATTGGCACTGCCGCCGTCATCCCAGGACACCCACGACTCAGCTGAGAGCACCCCCTTGTGCCAATAGCCAGCGGCATCCAGCTTGCCACGGACGAGGTCATAGTTTCCCCAAACCGAGGGCACAAAACTGCCGTCCATATTGCCGTAGCCGTCATTCTGATCAGAGACATTCAAATTGAGTGCATCCACTGTCTGTAACAATGGCTTGCTGGCAACGTAGCGATCGTACATCTCATTCACGCCGCGACCGCCCTTGGCTGCCAACCCCTTCATCTGCCCACAGCCCTCGCAGGGACTCATGCCTGAGGTCGAGATCATGACCGGCAAGGCCGGCTCAGCCGCATAGACCTCACGGACAGCCCGGCCGCCCCGAATAAAGATCTCATTGATCAAAAAGTCGACATCTGCCCCGTTCATCAACCCTTGCAGATTGACCTCATGCGAAAGCTGGTAGGCCTCCACCCGACCCTTGAAATACCGGGCGATGCGGCCCGCGAACGCGGGGAACAGCCCCGGCTTGGGACGCTGCCCGCCCGCCGTCCCTGACTCCGCTGCCCAGGCTGGGCAGTGGAAAAAGACGAATTCCACTTTGAGCCCCTGCCGGCGGCAGGCGTCAACCGCCTGCTCCATCATCAGCAGAAACGATGAAGGGTGCTTGGCGTAATCTGTGTTCTTTTTGGTCGGCTCCAGGGCTGACCAGGCCATCCAGAACTGAACGTAACTGCTGTCCTTGGCAATCACCGGGCGGGTCGCGTCATAGGCGTTGTTCTGCGGCCGACCGTTGAAGGGCTGCCAGCGGACACCCACCTGCAGATGATCGATCGTCCAGGCATAGTCAGGATCTGCCGTCTGCTCAGCGGCGGCAGCCAAGCCCGATAGCATCCCGAAGGCAACCACGAAAACCCCAAAAGACGACACCAAGCAGCGAGCCACAAGCATTCAAAAACCCTCTCGTGAAAATCGAGTGAAAGCGAACCTGAAATTACCAAAACGCAACATTCTTCAAGGAACCATTGGAGCGGAAGGCAGGTGGCATTGGCATCGGGTAAACGCCCGATCGCGGTGTCGGCCGCAGGCTCGCCGTTCCAGCCCACTCTGGTTAGCCGCCCAGGCTGCGGCCCAGCAGCAGCCCTGCTCCAACAGCCGCCAGGGCCGTGACCGTCGTGCCCAACACATACGCTGCAGCGGCAAGCAGTCGCCCCTGCTCCAGCAGGTCGTACGACTGGAACGCAAAGCTGGAATAGGTTGTGAAACCACCGAGAAAGCCGACCAGCAACACCGTTTCCAGCCCCATCGGCAGGCCCAGCCGGCCCCGGCCAACCGCCATGAGCAGACCGAAGACAAAACTTCCCAGCACATTGACGGCGACGGTGCCCCAAGGCAACCCGCGGCCACACCACCGCACCGCCATGGCCGCTACGCCAGCGCGGGCCAGGGTGCCGAGACCGCCAGCGAGGGCCAGCCAGACTGCATGGGATATCGCCATCGGTATTTCGTGTCCTCGACGATCTGAGGGAACTGGACCTCTGCCACACCAGCAGCGAACGATTCACGGTAGGGTAGCGTGTTCTCGGGCGTGCCTCCCACGAATCGCTCTGCCGCACGGTGTTCCATCA
>WTHB01000028.1 GCA_011523305.1 Planctomycetaceae bacterium
GTTCTGGAAGAATTGTTTGATGCCGGCAAGCCCGACGGCCTGGTCAGGCAGCATTTTCAGCAGCCGCCAGGGAGTCAGCCCGTAGTGCCCCCGCTGCATGAGCAGGCTGGGGTCAAGGGGCCGCAGTTGGGCCGGGGTGGTGGCATCGCGGTGCAGTTGCGCGATGATCGCCAGCAGATCGTCAAGAAAGGCAATCGCCCCGAGCCCATCAGCAGCGACATGATGAAACTGGGCCAGCACCGTCGAGCGAGCTCGGCTGCCAGTTGCAGGTGCTGACGACGAGAGTGTCAGCCGCACCAAAGGATCGGTCCGGGGATTGAGCGGATCTGGCGTGCCCTCATCGTCTGCTTCGACGACCAGCGAACGCAGCAGCGGGACTGCATGAAAGCTGAAAGCGGGTGGGCCGGCAGCCTGATCGAGCACGCGAGCCTGGAGGATCGGGTGTCGCCGCAACGCGGTGCCGGCAGCCATCTCCAGGAGGTGGCGGTCGATCGTTTCGCCAAGCCGCAGTCGGAAGAAAAACTCCATCGGCGCAGCGGGCGTGCCATCGCGAAGCAGATACTCTTCGAATGCCGTCAGTGGCAGAGCAAAGCCGGGAAGGCCGGAGCACTCACGGTCGCTCCCGCTGGTTGTCATGCCGAGGTGCTCCTGCAGGCTGAATGGTCCGGGGGGGGGCGGTGAGAACCGCCGCCGGCCGCGTCACGTTGCCTTGGCGGGTGTCGCCGCATCGGGTGCTGCGTCTGCCGAGCGGCCAGCCTCTTCGTCAATCAACGCTGGGATGAGACTCGGTGGATGCTTGCCGAAATCGTGCGAGATAGCGAATTTCGCCATTCTCATCAGGCTGTCCTCGTCGAGTGCCGGGCAGGGAATGTCGCCGGCGATCTGCAGCATGTGGCTGCGGTCGAAGGTCGGATCATTACGGAAGTACCGCTGGTAAACATCCAACTGGGTCCGCATATTCTCGGCGAACCAGGCTTCGTCGCAGCTGTCGGGGTCGTCTGGGCTGGCGGCAATCGAGTAGGTCTCAACGGCCTCTTGTACGACTTCAGCAACAAAGCTCATCGGGAGTGGATCGGGGTGGGTGACATGCAGCGTCTTGCCGCGGGTTTCAGCGGAACATACTCCCCGGGCCACTACGGCGGCCACCCAGTCGACCGGCACGAAGTTCTTGCTGGCGTCAGGGTCGATTCCCAGCAGTTTCAACAGCGCTCTGCCGCTGGTGGCACCAACTGGCACGCGGGTCAACAAGGTGTGCCCGATGCGAAGGGCGGCAAAGAAACCGTGGTAGGTGGAGGTGTAGCCGGTCTGTGAGTCACCCACGATGATTGATGGCCGATAGATCGTGGCGGTGTCGAAGCAGTCGGCCTGCCGCACCATCTGCTCAGCCTCCACCTTGCTCAATTCATAGTCGTTGCCGAACTCTTGGCCGACATCTAGGTCATCTTCAAGCACGCGGTCGTACCGCAGGCCACAGACGTAGGCGGTGGAAACATGGTCAACGTGGCGAATGCCAACGCTGCGGGCGAGCTCAAGCAGGCAGCGGGTGCCGTTGACGTTGGTCCGCCAGGGTTCACCTTCCCGGTCTGCGTTGCGGAAACTCAGGCTGGCAGCGTTATTGAGCAGTTGATCACAGTGCGTGCTGATCCACTCGCGAGCATCGGCATCGAGGCCGCAGTCGGCCTTGGTGAGGTCCCCGGCAAAGACAACCGGGCGGGGAAGCGTTCTCCCAACGACCGTTTCCCAATCAGCAACCAGCGACTCAATCCGCGCTTCTGCTGATAACTTCCTGGTGGGCCGAACGATGACGGCCAGGGGCACGTCCTGCAGGAGCAGGTCACGAAGCAGGTAGGAGCCGAGCAGACCAGTCGAGCCCGAGAACAGTGTGTAGTGGCGATCGTTCAAAGCAGTCGTGCTCGCGTGGGGAGGAGGGAGTGACAGGTGTGAAAACTGAAGGTCCAGCCCGGCTGGCCTGAAGCCGCAGGGGCGGCAGAGCAGTGCCGACCAAACGGCATAACGAGACCGCACCATATCGCTCGGGTGCGTGTTGTTCAAGAATCCCGGTGTTTTGTGAAAAACCAGCAAACTCTACCGGATTCACCCGGTCGGCCGCTGGGGTGCGAAACCAGCGGGGGGCAGGGCTGTATCTTGAGCACAACCGCAGGGGCATCTAGAATGTGGGTAGCAGAGGAGGGTATGCGAATTGGCCAGCGGTCTGACTCGAAATCAGATGCCCCGAAAGGG
>WTHB01000088.1 GCA_011523305.1 Planctomycetaceae bacterium
AGCACCGGAAGCGGCGTGCCGTAGCGATAGAGCGAGTCGTCGTTGCGGAAAGTGCTCCCCACGGCTGTCGCGCGTATCGGACGCTTGAGGTTTTCCAGCTCCTTTTGGAGAACCGCCTCGACCCGCCAGCCAGCCGGATCAGGAATCAGCCGAACGCTGGCGAGGCGGCGGATCGATTGCAGCGTACTCTCCAACCGCTCCTGGAAGCCGACTGAATCGCCCCGCCAGGGCTCGAGGAGGGTCGCCCCGGTCTGGGGGAAGGTCGTGATCCGCCCTTCGGTGGGAATCCCCTGAGCAAAAATTACCCGCTGTTCCTGGGCAACCTTGAAGTAGTCGTCGGTGACATTGATCAACTGACACCAGACCACCTCGGCGTCGAGCGGCGGGATCAGGACAGAGTTTGCTGGCCCGGCAGGCACGCCCGGCAGGACCGGCCCGGTTGGCCCGATCACTGTACCGGCGGGCAGCGGAGCGGCCGGATCGAATGGCACCGGTGGGGGGAGTGGCTGCTGGGCGGAAGCAGGATCGAGGCTGCCGCCTGCGAGTCCAATCAGGAGGATGCCGGTAAGGCTCAGGCAGCGACGGTGGTGTCCAAGCGGGCCCATGCAGACGACCTCTTGACGAGTCTCCCGGGAAACTACTCGGGATGCTTCATGAGAGTCGTCCAAAACCCCCGGCTGCCTCAAGGTCAATTTTGTTGGCGGTTTGGGCGAGTCGGGCTGATGAGGAGGAGATCAGTCTGCGTGGAGGCGAGCAGTCAGATCGCCGAAGCGGCGGCCGTAGCGACCACTCGACGTATGCATGTGATCACCCTGGGAAATCACGCGGAGGCTGTCGTTTCGCCGGATCCCCTGCCGGGAAAGAATCTGCTCAAACGGGGCAAGGTCGTGAGCGTAAATCACCAGCAGTTTATGTTCATCAAGCTGCACCTCTATCGGGCAGGTCGGATGCATGACCGCGATGCCGGTGCAGCCGTCGTTGAGGAGAAGGTCGTCAAAGTCCCAGAGCAGACTTTCCAGCAGGATCCGCTCGATGCCTTCGCGAGTCCATTCAGCGGGAGCGTTTTTTCGGTCGTGGGATGACTCGACAATGACGTCGCAGGTGTCTCCGAGGGGTTCTAGGAGCCGCAGGAAGGTTTCGAACAGCCGTTCACTGGAGACCGCGGCTACAAGGGCTGGCAGGCGGCTGCCATTGGTCGGATCAGCGTAGACATCGAGGCGGTAGCCTGCTTTGGGCACGATTCCGAGTTGCCATGCCGGCCGAACCGCCTCAGTCAGCGTGAACCGCCCATACCGGCGGCGGGCGAGATGGGCTTCAAACGTGGTTCGGTCAGGGGTCGCCACCCCCACGTCACTCGAGGTGGTGGAGATCGCAGAATAGAGGTCGGATGGCTGTGACATGGCTTCGAGTGAGGTGAGACGGAAGGAGCAGATCGAGCCCCCCCTCGGCTGCCAAGGGCCACCGGGGGTGGAGAGAGGAGAGCCGGCAGTTCCACCGACCGGCAATCAAACCTAGGTCACGGTTTCTGCCGGTGACGGATCAGAGGCCGCCAGGACCCCTTGGGCCCGGGGTTCCGTGGTCCGCCGTTGCCGGTTCTACGGTTCTGCCCGCATAATCCGGTACCGCCCCACTCCCGTTTGAGTTGGGGCCACTGCCGTGATGGCCCGAAATGCCTCCCACCCCCTTCCGGGGCCCGAGGGAAACCAGGTAGGCGGAACACCATCCGGTCGGAAAACCGTTGCGTGCAGAGTGCGTGGAGGCAGAACAGCGTATGGATGGGAAAATTGTACAGGCCGGAATTACCTTTGATGACGTGCTGCTGATTCCGCGGTTTTCGACGGTTGTGCCGGCTGAGGTGCAGGTCAACACCAGGCTGACCCGGTCGATCGGTCTCAACTTGCCGCTGATTAGTTCCCCGATGGACACCGTGACGGAAAGTGCGATGGCGATCGCACTGGCCCAGGAGGGGGGTCTGGGCGTGATCCACAAAAATCTCTCGATTGAACGGCAGGCCGACGAGGTCGACAAGGTGAAGCGGACCGCCAACGGCATCATCGCCGATCCGGTCACCCTGCCCCCCACGGCAACCGTGGCCCGAGCCCGCGAGGTGATGTCTCAGTCGAACATCTCTGGTGTCCCGATCACCACAGATGGCAAGAAACTTGTCGGCATCATCACAAAGCGCGACCTGCGATTCCTCGAGCGCGGTGACACGCCGATCGCTGAGATCATGACACGGTCCGGACTGGTGACAGCCACGGGCACCGTCACGCTCGACGAAGCCGAGAAGATCCTGATGGCAAACAAGGTTGAGAAACTGCTTTTGGTCGACGGGGCAGGACTGCTCACTGGCCTGATTACGATCAAGGACATCGACATGATGAACCGCTTCCCCAACGCCAGCAAGGACCAACAGGGGCGGCTCCGGGTTGGGGCGGCAGTTGGCGTTTTTGATTTCGAGCGGGCGGAAAACCTGATTTCCAAGGGCGTTGATGTCCTGATTGTGGACTCGGCCCACGGTCACTCGGGTAACGTTATGGAAACAGTCAAGGAAATCAAGAAACGCTGGGAGATTGAGGTGATTGCGGGGAACGTGGCAACCCGGGAGGGCTGTCGTGATCTTCTCAAGGCTGGCGCAGATGGGATCAAAGTTGGGATCGGTCCCGGGTCGATCTGTACTACACGGGTCATCTCCGGTGTTGGTGTTCCGCAGATCTCCGCGATCTGGGAGGCGGCACAGGAGGTGGCTGGTACCGATGTTCCGGTCATCGCCGATGGAGGGATTCGCTACTCGGGAGACATCACCAAGGCAATCGCCGCCGGAGCCCACTGCGTCATGATTGGGGGGCTCCTTGCGGGGGTCGCGGAAAGCCCAGGGGAAACCGTGTTGTTTCACGGCCGCACCTTTAAGGCCTATCGCGGCATGGGATCGCTTGGGGCAATGGTGCAAGGCTCGAGTGAGCGGTATCGCCAAAAAACGGATGGGCGGAATGCGGACAAACTCGTTCCCGAGGGTGTCGAAGGCCGCGTGCCGTTCAAGGGACCTTTGAGCGTGTTTGTCTACCAGCTCGTCGGCGGCCTCCGGGCCGGGATGGGTTACTGTGGAACGCAAACAATTGAAGACTTGCGACGCGATGCCCGATTTATTCAGGTATCCGCCGCCACTGTCCGGGAAAGCCACCCTCATGACATCGCCATCACTCACGAAGCGCCCAATTACACGATGGATTCCGAGGACTAGTTTCACGCTGGCAAGGGCCTCCGTGGCCTCCGCCAGCTTGTGCGTTCCTGAAAAACGCGTTGCGTTTTCCAGGAACGCGGGCATCGCGTCCTGCGATGCTGTGGAGGCTGGGCTTATTCGTTCTGCGGTGTCTGGTGGCCGTGTGGCAGGTCCCTTACTGGGGCTCGCTGGTATGGTGTTCGCGATGTTGGCTGCGGCCGCGCCGGCGGCCGCTGAGGGCTGGCAGGACTTCTCCGGGCATGCTAACGGGGTCGCCCGGCGGGCAGGGTCAGCAAACATCAAGCTGGTGTCGGCGGAGTCTGCGAGCAACTGTGGTGAGTCGGCCGATGACTGCCGTGAGGAACTCGGGAAACTCCGGGCAGATACCCTCGACTCAATCAACCTCGATATCCATGTGACCGGCGTCGCCGGAAATGACTTCCCGTGCGAGTGCCGCCTTGAGGGGGAAGAATTCGAGCCGCGGCAGTTTGCCTCGACCACCATGACATGGAAAGCCGCCGGCTATTGTCACAAGCCGCTCTACTTTGAGCAGTGGAACTTGGAGCGGTATGGCCACTCCTTCCATCCGGTGGCCGATCCGTTCATCTCAGCGGCACACTTCTTTGCCTCGGTGCCCGCCCTGCCCTACAAGATGGGTGTGGAATTGCCGTGGGAGTGCGTCTACCCGCTGGGGTACTACCGACCGGGTGACTGTGCTCCCTGGACGGTTCCGGCGCCGCCTATCAGTGTCCGTGGGGCGGCTGTTGAAGCGGCGGCTGCCACGGGGATTATTTTCATCCTGCCGTAGGCCGCGTCTGCTGCGGGTTAGGCTTTCGTCACCGTGGCCAGATAGGCGTAGCGGCGATGGATTGACAAAAACTCGACGGTGCCCCGGTTTGATTTTCCGAGGGCTGCCACTGCGGTGTGGACCTCCGGACGGTAGTGGACGTGAAAGAGCGAAAGCCACTTCTTGAGTCCGGCGGAGAAGAGTCGTGGAAGCCCAGCCTGGTCCCAGAAGTCAACGATCAGCAGCCGTCCGCCTGGTTTGAGGTTGTCCATGGCTGCTTCAAGGGCTCCTGGCCAGGTTGGCACCATCGACAAACAGTACGAAAAGAAGATGGTGTCAAAAGGTTCGTCACGGCCAAACATCCGCCCGGCATCGAGCTGTTCGGCAAGTCCCTGTCGGAGCACAATCGGTGGGTTGTCGCCCTGTGGAAGGCCGGCACGGGTGACGCTCTGTAAGGCGGTTTCAAGCATCTCATGCGAGGCGTCGAGTCCGTAGAGCCGGCCCGTCACCGGCCGCCGGGCAAGTTTGATGAGATTGCGGGCGGTGCCGCAGCCAACCTCCAGCGTGGCGGTCTCCGGGGCTGTGACGACCTCATCCAGCAGACGATCGCGGCCCAGCAGGTAGTACCGTCGCGTAATGTCGTAGATGTGCCGCGTCATTCGGTACATCTGGTCCATCGCTGCCGCCTGGTCGTGGCCACCCTGGGGGCGGTTGTTTGACGACGAAACCGGGTGACGCGGTGGGCTGGGCTCAAAGGCCGTGGGGTCGGTCATGACGCAGGGGCCGGCTGGGTCTTCTCGTAGATATGGAACATCCCGTAGATCGCCGAGCGGTCCTGGGCGTGCAGTCGGCGGGACTCGTCGATGTCGTAGTGGAAGTGGGCGGCAGTTTCAGGAGAGAGAGCGTCCTCAACCGGTGAGCGTTCACCCGCTGTGCGGAAAATGACCCGGGTGTCAGACCCGCCAACCTTGGCGATCAGGCTCCAGAGGTCTTCGATGACAGCGGGGGGCATCCAATCCTGACTGTCGAGCAGGATGAAACTGTTCAGGGAGCCCGCTTCGGCCGTGTTGAGATAGTCGCCCAGCGAGGCAATGTGGGTTTCGACCCGGTCAACGACGGAACGGATTGTTTCGAAGTTTTCTTCCTTTAGATAGTCGGGCAACGCCTTGCGGTTTTCATGATCATACCGGCGGCCGAAGGCCTGCCAAGTGAAGTAGTTGTCATCGAGTGGGAAACCGCAGGCCAGTCGTTTGATCCGTCCCTGATACGTGTCGAAAAGTTTCTGGCCGCTTCCGCCCGATTCCTCGAGCATTGCCGCGTGCTGGCTGGGCGGGATGCCGAGGCTGTAGACCGCCACCGGTTGGCGGCCCATCCAGCGGACCAGCCGATTGTTGAACAGTGGGCCGTAGTACTGATCGAAGAGCCGTTCCTGTTCCTCTCGCGTGCGTGCGTTCAGCAGACGGGCGGGATCGCGGCCCATTTTTCTAGCCAGGCCATGGACGACTCGAAAGAACTGCCCGAGCTTTGCTTGGTCGTAGAGGCCCCGCTTGAAGTATCCGATGCGTTTGGGGCCAATGGTTTTGCCCGGCCAATCGGTCGATTCCCAGTACTGGCGAGTTGCCGGGTCGAGATTGTCCCGGAGATATTTTCGGTAGACCGCCAGATTGTCGTCGTGCCGCCCGTACCCGAAAAAATTGTAGAACGTCTCGTAGTTCGGCAAATGCTTGACGGCAGCAAGTTTGAGTCGCGTCAGGCACATGTGGTTGTCGTTGAGATCAACCGCAACAATCCGCTTGGGTTTGTGGACGAGGTAGTTGAGGACATTGCAGCCGCCACTGGAGATGGTGAGCAGGCTTGAGTCAGGCCCGATCCGCAACGCCTCCGCATCGACCCGAGGATCCTCCCAAATCTGGTTGTAAACAAAGCCTCGGAACCAAAGGGTGAACAACCGCTCCAGCACGCCGCGACGGCTGGCAAGCCGGTGGTGATGAACAGCCTTTTTCAGGTTGGCTTCGGTGGAGGAACCGGCGGCAAGCGTCGTCATGGACAGAACAGACTCTCGAGAAACAGTGAAATACGAATGCCCTGAGCCGGCCAAGTGTAGCCGAGGACCCCCGGGGGCGTCGATCCGCCGCCGTCTCTCGAGTGATTTGGCCGGAAATCACTCGGGTTGACCGGGGACAGGAGCTGCTGCCGGCACCGCTTGGGGCCCCACTTTGCTGAGAAAGAGCGAGGTGAGCCTGATCAATTCAGCCCGCTGCTCGACAATGGTTTGACGCGTCTCGACGAGCTTGGACCGCACCCGATCCGTTCGTTCTTGGAGTTTGGTCAGGGCCTTCGCGGCGAAGGCGACATCTTCCTGCCAAGCATCACGGTCCTTGTCGAGTGCCGCGGCGATTTCCTGTTTGCGGATTCGCTCCCGGTCGGTCGCTTTGCGGGCCTGACTGATGCTGTCGGTGTTGCGGGCAATCGTGTTCATTTCCAGCAGAATCCCCCGCCGCATGCCCTCAATGCCACCGGTGGTGACGAGATCACCCGAGTCGGCCTCCATTTCGATTCCGCGGAGGGCAGTCAAGGCATCGCGAGTCATTCGGCGATCACTTGGAAGATCTTCGTAGACCGCCACGACAGGCCGCCGTGCGGCGCCTTGTTTGAGGAGGTCCCACCGGTCCCAGGCGTTCCGGTCGTGTTCGTCAGGTGTGGTGAGTGGGTCGAGCGTCACCTCGAGGACGGTTCCATCCGTCACCCTAGCCTCACGGACCGAAAAAATGCCAAGGAATCCCGACTCGTCATCATCATTGAGGTTGAAAATTGCCAGTTCCGCTCCAGGGTTTAGCGGTGCGTCGGCTGCACCTCCGGCGAGCGGCAGCTCCACTACCGCCTCACGGGTCATCTTGTAGAGGCCGGGCTTGTCGGCGACGGACTCCAGTTCTGGTGGGGTGAAGAACGTTGCCTTCCAGTGACGGTTCCGCCAGGTTTCCAGGGCAAGTTGCTCCCGCCGCTTCTCGGCGATCGCGTCGGTGAGGCCTTTCAGTGAATTGTTATAGGCAGCGCTGAAAGCAGCCCGATCGAGGATTTGCAGATCCCACTCTTTGGCCTGAAGCGGGGCATCCTCGGCCTGCTCCACTACAACGAAGTCGACCTGTTTCGTGAGTCGCTCGACACGCATGCCGCCAGCAGCAAGCACGGCTTTTTCGATGTCAGCCTGAGTCTTCTCCTGCTCGGCAGTGAGGTCCTTGGTCGGCCCGGCAAGAAAGATTCTTTTGCCGGCCAGGGGGCCGCCACGGGTGGCGGCCAGATCGGTCTTGAGGTCGCGAATGGTCTCCCGCCAGGACCGCTCCCGCTCTGCGACGCGGCCGGCGAGGTAGATGAAACCAACGGCTGAAACCAAGACCAACCAGGCCCCGACAAGGGTCCAGACGTTGATGTTCTTGCGGCCCATCACGAGGCCAATACCGCCTCCCACCAGGAGGGCCAGGACAAGAACGACCAGCAAGATATTCATGAAAGGCTCCACCAGAAACGCTGTCGGAGTATAGCCCGCCCCCACCCCACCAGGGCGAGGGCAGTTTCCCAGCAGTCGTCGACCAGATGCGACCGTCTGTTGCGAGGGGGCAACACGGGAGCCGTCGTGTTGCCTGGGGGCAACACGACGAGGCGTCTGCCGCAGGCGGCCACCTTCGGGTTTCAACCGAATCGCATCGCTTTTTCAAGCGTTTTTCGCAAGCAGGGCGTCGGCGGGGGGCCGCTTTCCGAACTTTGGCATCGGGTCTGCAACCAATCGACTCGTGAACGAGGGCCCCGCCTGTCCCTGCCCCCCTGGCGTCCTGCCGACTTTTTCCTGCCACTGTCCCCGTGCTTGGAGCCTTTCATGCCCACTGCGATTCCAGCTGTTGCCCCGTCCAAGACGCCATCCCGCCGTTCTCCCCGAGCCGGCAGCGAGGGAGCAGCCATTGATGACCCGATTCGGCTGTATCTGTTGCAGATGGGTAGCATTCCCCTGCTCGACCGAGATGGTGAAGTTGCGAGTGCCCGTCGGATTGAATCGTGGCGGCGGCGGTTTCGGCACGAACTGCTGGGAAACGATCTGGTGTTGCGAGCCGCTGTCCGCATCCTTGAACGCGTCCAGGCCGGGACGGTCAGGCTCGATCGGACGCTTGAGGTGTCGGTCACCAATACTGACGAAAAACGCCGCTTGCTCCAGCGCCTTGCTCCGAACCTCGAGACGCTGCATCAACTGCTCGACGACAACCGCCGGCTGTTTCGGCGTGCCACGTCCAAGTCCATCCCGTTGGCGGCCCGCCGCGTTACCTGGCGGCGGCTCGTTCGCCAGCGGAGTAAAGCCGTGCGGCTTGTTGAGGAGATGCGACTGCGAATTCAGCGGCTGACGCCGCTGCTCAAGCAACTGCGTCTACTTGCGGGCAGGCGGCGAGACGGCGATCGGCTGGAGCAGCGACGGCTGCTGGTTGGCATGGGTGAAACCCGGCGGACCCTAGCCCGCCGGCTCCGTCGGCTCTCCACCTACGAGCAGAATTACGACGCTGCCAAACGAGAACTGGCTGCCGGCAACCTGCGGCTGGTGATTTCGATTGCCAAGCGGTATCGCAATCGTGGACTTGCATTTCTCGATCTGATTCAGGAAGGCAATTCTGGGCTGATGCGGGCAGTGGACAAGTTTGAGCATGCCCGTGGATTCAAGTTTTCAACCTACGCCACCTGGTGGATCAGGCAGGCGATCACCCGCGCCATTGCCGACCAGAGTCGGACCATTCGCATGCCGGTCCACATGGTGGATGCCATGGGCAAGTTGCGGAACATCACCCGTGACTTTTTGCAGGAGCATGGTCGGGAGCCGACGGTTGAGGAACTGGCGACCCGATCTGGCATGCCGGTCGAGGAGGTCTGCTGTATCGAGAAGATCGCCAATCGGCTGGTGTCGCTCGATCAGCCGCTGGGAGAGCGCGAAGAGAATTCTCCGGCAGACTATGTCCGTGACACGCGGGTCGATGACCCGCTGCGGGGCCTCAACCAAGAGGCACTCCGGCATTCGGTGGCCAAGGTGCTCGATGCCCTGTCCTACCGGGAACGGGAAATCCTCCGGCTGCGGTTTGGCCTGGCGGATGGCTACTGCTACACCCTCGAAGAGGTCGGCGCTATTTTCAGCGTGACTCGCGAACGGGTGCGGCAGATCGAAGCGAAGGCAGTTGAAAAGCTCCGCCAGCCTGGATTCCACGCCGACCTGGCAGGCTTCGTTGACGATGGTCGTCTTGAGAAGGTTGGCACACTCGGGCCGCACCGCGGGCGGGGGACGGTCGACGCCCGGTCGCGTCCAACCCGCCCGGGGGCTGCCGCTACGCCGACTTCGCCTCGTCGAGTGCCTGCTGGAGCTTCTCTTTCGGCTGGACGCCCATGAACTGCTGCACGAGTTGACCGCCCTTGAAGATCATGATCGCAGGGATGCTCGAGACGTTGTACGTCATCGCCAGGCTGCCGCTCTCATCGACGTTCACCTTGCCAACGCGGAAAGTGCCGGCATTTTCCGCGGCTAATTCCTCGATGACTGGGCCGATCATTCTGCAGGGGCCACACCAGGGGGCCCAAAAATCCACCAGGACCGGTATCGGTGAGTCGAGGACTTCCGCCTGGAAGTTGGCATCGTTGAACTCCATCGCATTTCCCATCGTCTTCTCCTCGGGGTGCGGGTGTAGGCGACGTGCGGGGGCGGGAAAACTTCCCTCAGCGGACGATCCGCTGGACGCCAGCGTCGCGTGAGGGGAGTATAGCAGGCATAGTCCATCGTGGTTGTGCACGATCGGGCGGAGCCCCGGGGCGTCTCGGGTCGAAGTCCCGCGTCTCCGGGAAAGGAGCCCGACAGCATGAGCGACGCATTGCAGCCAACCGCTGGAGGCACGGCGGCTGCGGTGGCCCGAGGCTGGGTTGTTCGTCGCAGCGACGATGGCAC
>WTHB01000176.1 GCA_011523305.1 Planctomycetaceae bacterium
GCGGTGGGAATGGCCGGAAAGGTGCTGATGCAGTCCTGCACCGCCAGACCCGGCTCAAACGGCTTGTACAGCTTGGGGTCAAAGGTGTCGGGCGCGGCCATGCCTCCGGCCATCCAGAGAACAATGATCGCGTCGGCGGTTGCGTCGGGGTGTACGATCGGGCTGCCGTCGGTGGTGTTCGCCCGCGCCTGCGGTTCAGGCAACCCCAGGGTGGTCGTCGCGGCGGCAGCCAAGCTTTTGAGGAGGTCGCGGCGGGTGTTCATGGTGGAACTCCGGAGGGCATTGATTCATACGAGGGATTTTTAGTGAACGATGCAGGCAGGGGTTCCCTGCGGCTGCCATTGGCCCTGTGCAGCCAAGCCGGCGTTGCCCACGTCCCGTCGCCGGCCGCGTGTTTCGGCCATCCTGGCCTCTACCCGCTCGACGCTGCCTGCGCTCCGCCATCCATGGCTCCGCTGGTCAGCGACGCCTGCTCGCAGGACCTGAGCAACCCCTCTTCTGTCTTCCGATTGTTGTGCACTATCCATGATCGGCCAGTTCAAGGTTCGCGGATTGGCCCGGTCAGCGTGAAAATTGAAACTCCGGGAGCATGACGATGGCCCAGAGGCAGTCGGCGACGGTCTGTGCGGTTGGTGTGTCGGTGAGAATTTCCCGGGCGGCATTTTGTTCGGCGGCTGTAGGAGGGCGAGCGAGCGCAGCGGTGAACAGCCAGGTGCTGATCGGTTCGGGCCTCGGGCCGTGGTCGGCAAGGATGCGGGCACCACCTGTGGTGAACATCTCGAATAACCCCTGTTCGTTGGCCAGTTGAATGGCCTCCAGGGTCGTCAGGTCAGCCGGCCGGCTTGTCACAACCTGATCGCGATTGGGTCGGCCAAGGGCAGCCATCAAGGCTGTCGCCTTGACGAGCGCGGCCCGCACCATTGGCAGGGGACCGCTGACGGTGCTTGCAAGCACCTGCCTGGCAAACTCAGCCGCCGCCCGGGACCAGATCTGCTGTGAGCGGGCGATGGCCGCCGGTGCCCAGTCGGTCGGCTGCTTGTTTCCCGGGAAAATACTCCGGCCATCATTGACCACCTTGAGCGTGGTGGGGGTCCACTCCCAGGAATCATCCGTTGCCACCAGTGCGTTTGATCCATCGGCGAGCGTGGCTCGAAGCTCCACCTTGAGGGCTGCCGGTCCACCCGCCGGGGCGTTCGCTGCCGACACCAGGATGGTGTTGCCGCCCGGTCGCAGTTGGGAGGTGACCGATTGGCTCACCGGGTGCATCCAGTCGGTACAGGTGGCGACGTGTTTGCCATTGAGAAAAACCTGGGCTTCGTTGTCGGCGGTGACCACCAGGCGGCCATGAATGGCTGGGTCGGCGAGCGTGAATGTCTTGCGGAACGTCAGCCGTTCGCCGGGGGGTGACTGGGCCAGATCGTTTGACCAGATCCAGACCGCCTGGGACGGTGCTGCATCAGGGGCGGCGGAATCAGTCTGCTCAAAACGAACAACATCGCCATCGGGTTTGACCGGGGCGGCGGCCGTCAGCTGCCAGAGGCAATCAGTGAACTGTTCCGCTGTCAGCCGTCGTGGCAGCGGTCCGAGAAAGACATAGTCACCCGTGTTCGGATCGGCTGCTGCCGGTGTCACGGCGGCGTAGGCTTCCGAGGTGCAGATAGTTGCCAGGACATGCTTGATGTTCCAGCCATGGGCCACGAGTTCACCGGCCAGGAGTTCAAGCAACGGTTCATTCCAGGGCTGGGTTCGCAACGCTGCGACGGGGTGCACAATGCCCCGGCCCAGCAGCCGGGCCCAGAGTCGGTTCACGAGATTCCGTGAGAGCCAACCATTCTCTGGCCGGGTCATCAGGGCGGCCAGTTGCGCCAGCCGCTCAGCCCGGGGGGCGTCCGGGTCGATCTGGCCGAGTTCGCTGAAGAGCCAACCTGGGCTGGCCATGCGCCCCGTTGCCTTTTCACACCGGTGCAGTTCCAAGGGAGATTCTGCAGCGATCGCTGCCAGATCGTAGGTCTGCTGCAGAGTCCAACGATCAACGAACGAATCGTGGCAACTGGCACACTTGAGATTGATGCCGAGAAAGGTTTGGCCAACATTCTGGGCGAACTGAATCGGTACGGTCTGACTGGCGTTGACCGTGCCCCGCCAGACGATCCCATCGATGAACCCCCGGGATTCATCCGTCGGGGCGATCAGCTCCCGAACAAACTGGTCGAACGGCTTGTTTTCCACCAGCGACTGATGCAGCCAGCCCGTAATCTGCCGCCTGCCGCCGGTGATGAACCCGGTGCCGGTGTAGTCATTCCGCAGCAGATCATTCCAGAACGAGAGCCAGTGTTCAGCGTATCGCAGCCGCTGGTCAAAGTCGTCTCCTAGCAAGTGGGCAACGAGTCGCTGCCGTTTGGCCGGGTCGGCATCACGAACGAAGGTCTCAACCGCTGCCGGTTCGGGCAGCAGGCCGACCAGATCAAGATGGAGCCGGCGAATGAAGGTGCGGTCGTCGCACCGAGCTGGCTGAGGCAGTCCCTGCTCACGCTGGTAGGCATCGATGACACGATCGACTGGGTTGGTCCGTCCAGCCATGGCGGGTGGCAGGTTGACCGGTTGCAGCGCCAGCGGTGGCTCCCAGGAAGTGCTGGTAAAGGCGAAGCCTTCGTCCCAGGGTGCCTGCGCTTCAATCCACTGGGTCAGGACCGCGATCGCGTCAGCTGGCAACGGGTCGTCGTCTGCCGGCATCCGTTCGTCAGGATCGGGAGACGTGATGCGGCGAATCAGTTCGCTGGCAGCGGCGTTACCCGGCACAAATCCGGCCTCGCCAGAGTCACCGCCAGCCCGCGTCAGCTCGCGGGTATTCATCGAGTAGCCGCCCTGCCTGGCATCGCCGGTGTGGCACTCGCCACAGTGTCTCGCCAGCACGGGCACCACGTCGTGGGCAAAGTCGATCGCCTCAGCCGGTGCGGCGGTTCCCACAAACGCGGCCAGCAACCATCCGGCGAGGAGCGGCCGCCTACCGTTTGAAGCGTCCATCACGACGATTGCCTCGTGAAAGCGTGTATGCCAGCAGATCGAGCACCTCTTGTTCGTTGAGTTGATCGAGGAGCCCGGCGGGCATCAATGACTGGTTGGCGGCGAACATCTCGTCGATGTCATCCCGCTTGATCACCACGAACTTGGAGGCATCTTCCGGATCGGTGACGACCGTGATGTCGGCTTCGGTTTCACTGATGATCCGCCCGGTATGGACCTTCCCACGCGTGGTCTGGATGACATGGGCCTGATACTGGTCGCTGACCGCCTTGCTCGGCTCAACGATCGCTTCCACCAGGTCTTTCAGTTTGAACCGGCCAGCTGCCTGAGTCAGGTCGGGTCCGGTCGCTCCGCCGTCACCGCTGTAGCGATGACAGACGATGCAGCGGGCCGCCGCAAAGGTCCGCTTGCCGTGCTCAAAGTTGCGACTGCGATTTCCCATGCCGGTGGCTGCAGCGGCAAGCACCGAGTCAACGGTCCACTTCTGGCCCGGGCCCTCGGGCTTCGGCAGTGGTGGCGGCACATAGGGCTTGCGGGCTCCGAGCGTTTCCAAAGCCAGTTTTTCATTATCACTGAGCCCGGCAAGGCTTTCGGTCTCGATGTTCTGAAGGAACTTGCGGTAACTGTTGCCACCGGTCCAGGTGCGGGCCTGGTCCAGCCAGGTGAAGTAGCCCTTCCGATCCTCGAGCGACCAGAGGTTTTTCTCCTGGACTGTTCGCAGGACGTAGGCGTAGTGGATCTGCAGCATGTCGGTGCGTTTTTCAAGCACCCCAGTCACGGCGCGGCCATAGCTGGCGTTGCGGGAAGCCAGCCGGGCGAGGTCATCCTCGTTGGGTGCCAAATTGGTTTCGCCAGAGGCCTCATTGGTCGTGGCAAGCAGCCCGATCAGCTTCGAGACGATTCCCGGTGCCCGCACGGCCACCAGCAGGCTGGCAAGAGCCCGGTCGAGTTCAAACGCACCCGCCGGGAACAGCGGTGCAAATTTCGCGGCCAGCGACGCTTTCACCGCGGCGGGTGGCTCACCCAGCCGAATCAGGGTCAGTTCGTAGGCTCGGACGAGGTCGAGTTGGCCGGCGGGATCGAGACTGGTCGGGTCGATTTGGTCGAGGGCAGCCAGCACCTCGGCCTGGGCGGTTGGCTCAGCCTGTCTCGCGACAGCGATGGCACCGGTGATTGCAGCAGTCGGGTTGGTCTGGGCAAGGGCCTGAGTCTGCCACTGGGACACCGGCTGATGCTCCAAGGCAATCCGAGCGGCATAGCGGATGAAGCGATCTTCATGGCCGAGATGCTCAAGGGCCAGCGCAATTGCCGCAGTCGGATCATCCTGTGCCGCATGGAAGGCCTCCAACTGTCGCCGCAGGCTCCGTTCTGCAGCTCCTGCTGCGTCATGAGCATCGACGGGATCGGTCGGCTCCGTCCCGGTGTAGGTCACGCGGTAGAGTTCACTCTGGCCACCGCGGCCCCCGACGGCAAAGTAGATGGCCCCGTCCTTGCCGATCGTCATGTCGGTCAAGGGCAGGGCGTTCCGCGAGACGAACTCTTCTTTTTCTGCTGTGTAGGTCGAGCCAGCCGGGGTCAGATGAATGGCATACATCGTGCCAAAGGTCCAGTCACAGATGTAAAAGGCCTTCTGGTATTTCCCGGGAATCTTGGCGCCGTAGCCAAAGCTGGCCCCGACCGGTGAGCCGGGCCCAATATCAACGGCTGCCGGTAGGCTGTCGGGGTAGGCAGCTGGCCACTTTGCCGTGCCGCTCCGCCAGCCCAACTCGCTGCCACTGGTGACATGGTTGACGCGGGTCGGGCGATACCAGGGCATGCCAAAGTCCCACTCCATGTCGGCGTCATAGGCAAAGAGTTCGCCGTCGGCATTGAAGCCGAAGTCGTAGGGATTGCGGTAGCCAGCGCTCCATAGTTCCCACTGTTTGCCGTCTGGGTCCGTGCTGACGATGTAGCCTCCCGGGGCCAGTCTGCCGGTGGCATGACCGTTTCCATCCCACATCCGCCGAATGAGCATGTCTTCGTCCCAGTTGGCGGGCAGCCGACTTGTACCGTCTGCAGACAGGGTGACCCGCCGCTGGTTGGGCCGGATGCCGGCCATCGTCTGCGGTTCTGTGACATTCTTCACAGCGAAGGGCAGGGGTGTGTGATTCCCACAGATGATGAACAGGCTGCGGCCGTCGGGTGACAACAGAATGTTGTGGGCTCCGTGTTCACCGCCACCTGGTATGTCGTGAAGTTTTTCAACATGATCGAGCTGGTCGTCCCCATCGGTGTCAGTAATCCGAAAGAGGCCATGGAAGCCCCCACCGTTGCAGACAGCGTACAGGGCATCAAAAGCCCAGAGCAGACCCTGGGCACCCGAGATCGGGGCAGGCACCTTTTCGATAACAGTCTCGGTGGACCCGTCGTGTGCCGCCGGACTGATGCGGGCCAACCCTTGACCACCCTGATCGCTGGCATAGAGGCGGCCCTCTGGGTCGGTGGTCAGTGCCACCCACGACCCTAGCGTGTCACGGGGTACGACAAACAGCCGCTCAACCTGATAGCCAGGAAGGACCTGAAACGGCTGGTCGTCCTGGGGTTGTGCACCCGGTGTGACCGTCGGCATCCGTTCCGGAGACTGCTGCCACTGCTGCGGTTGTTCAGCCGTGCTCGTCTGCGGAAGCACACTGCCCACTGCGGTCAGGAGGAGGCTCAAAAACAGCATGGTGAACGGTCGGTGAAACGGCATGGACGAATTCCTTGGACTCAAAAAGCGACAGGGTGCGAGGGTATTCAGACGCAAACGTCTCTTTCAAGACGGCTCCGGGACGGTGTCATCATGAGGTCGTCAGCGGACATTCCTTACTATTGTACTCACTCAATGATCTGCACGTTGATTCGAGTGGCCCGGCAAAACCAACCCCCTTTTCTCGTCAACGCAGCAAGAAGCAACGCTTTCAGCACGTGCGGCAAGCACGCTCTCGGTCAGTTCGTTGCGTGGAAACGACAACCGCTGACGGTGCAAGCCCGGGTTGCCCGTGGGTTCACGCTTCTTCTTATGGTTTCTCTTTTCGTGCTGGACTCAGATTGGCCGCGGGTGATTCCCTGCCAACGGTGTTGACCGCGATCACCTCATACCCGCCGGGTGCGTCGGGCTCAGGGATGGTGAAGACCATGGCAGCCAGCGGTTGGGTTGGCGTGTCGCTGTACAGCAGATTTTGAAACAGCGGGCGGCCGTAGCGGTTCTGGGGCGTTTCGGGGACGTGGCCAATGATCGAGCCATTGTGTTTGATGACAAAACAGGCCAAGCCGCTTTCGAGGTCAGCCATACAAGACCACCGCAACTGGTCACCTTCGATCTGAACTGCAGTCGGGCTCGGTGGCAGCGTGTTGTCGGGGACAGTGGTGTCTTTCACGTAGTGCTTCCACGCGACGGCGATCGCTTCGTTCGGCAGCCAGGCGAGTGTCGTCGGATCAGCTTCAGCAGCACCAGCTGGCCAGGCTGCGAATCCAGCCACCTCGGCCAGCCAGGCATCGGCTGCTGGCATTGCCTTGAGTGGCTGACCTCGGCGATCGGGCAGCCGCGCGGTCAGGCAGGCGTCAAGCCAGGGGATGGCGAGATAGCGTTGGTTGCCGCACTCATGGCCGGTGAGCGGATCGACCGCCACACCAAGCAGTCCTCCCTTGCCGCGAATCGCTCGAAAGAAGGCTTGATTGGCCGCCCAGGTGCCGGCGAACCTTCCGGTTTTCACGGTGACACCCTCTTTGGTGCCAGGGTTACACATCATCGGAACCGTGAGGGCTGCTTCCACAATCGTGTGCGGTTTGATCTGGGGCCGCTTTGGATTGGCTTCGAAAAGCGGCACTCCCGATCGCAGCCAGGTGGCAATGGTTCGGTCCGGAAAGAGCAGTGTCATTCCGCCTGCCCAATGGCCACCACCGCTGTGGCCCCAGAGGGCCCAAGGAACGGTGGCAAGTTCGGGATGGCCTGACTGCTTCCCCAAATCAGTCAGCGCCTGCTGAAAGGTTTCGGCAGAGCCATTCCTTGGGTCGCACCACATCTGGCAGTCAGCCTGTTGGGGCTGTTCATACGACGGGGCCAGTAAGGCACAGTCATGCGTGGCTGCCAACGCCTGCCAGTGCAGGTCGTAGGCCCCGGTCAATCCTGATGAGCACGAACCCTCACCGCAGCCGTGCTGGTGGACGATCACCCCCCGCACCTGGTCAGCGGTGGGCGGAATCCAGACGGTGTAGCTGACAGGAAAGATCAGCCCGCCAGGTTCCGACGAGGCTGCGTATCGCACCCGATACACCGGTGGGGTCGCCGCCGGGAAGACATCGTACGGGGGCTGCTGGGCCAGCACGGGTGCTGCGAGCAACGCCGCGAGGAACACGATCCCGTGACAAGGAAGGCATGCTTGCATCGAATGTGTCGCAACAGAGGAACCACGTCTGCGGTCTATCGCATCGTCCGCTGCCGGTTACTCGGCAGCCGCCGGGGCAACCGGAATTTGCACCTCGGAAAACTTCATGAACCCTGGCACCATCGGGCTGTTGTAGCCCAGCGTGCGAGGGCTGCCGGCCGCCTGCCATTCAGGATGGTCTGCCAGCCAGGCGGTCAATTTTTCATAGCCCTGCAAGAAGGTCTTTTTGCCGTAACTGCCGCGAAGCCCGATCGAGACGACCTTCAACTCGGGAATATCCTCGACCATCACCGTGCCATCTTCGGGGTCGGCACCTGCATCCCCGAGGGTTGGCTCCCGATAGAGGAAGGCCATTGCATTTGGCTCACTCGCGGGCTTTGTACCGATTGCAGCCGGCGCTGCCTTGTCGCCCCATGACATCTCAACAGGCGCAGTCATGGCGATGTCGTTGCGTTTGATGTGATTAAACAGTTTCCAGAACATGCCGTCGGTGCCGCCGTCCGACCGGACTCTCGCCAGCCGATGGGGCGGGTAGGTCTTGATCACGACCTCATCCACCGGGCCGGCCGCTGGATAGCCTTCCGGCAGGTTGGCCTCGGAGACGAGCCACGGTTTTTGGTTCGCGTTCGCCGCCGGTTCAGCGGCACCGGCATCTCCGGCAGAGATGCCGAGGAGGGCGAGCAGTGTGCACCAGCGTGACGACCAGCGACTCATGGGGTTGCCTCCTCGGGGTGAGGTTCCGGTCGATCCTCAAGCGGCACGGTCACCGGCCAGCCAGGGAACTGGGTGGCCTTGCCGTCCGCTCCGATGGTGGCGAACCGGGGAAAGCATTCGAAGGTGATGGTCTTCCCGGGCACGTTAAACCGGGCCATTCCGTACCCGTCAGCCCGCTGTTTTTCATCGGTGGTGTCCTGGGGATTGGCGTAGGCCACCATGGTGATCTTGTTGCCCAGGCCATCTTCATAGTCACCGGTCCAGGGCAACGGGCTGCCCGGGATCGGGTTGGCCCCAGGCTGCTCGTCCGCGGGATGCCACCAGCGGCCGTAGATCGTGTTGACCAGCGCAGGCGAGGTGAAGGACCAGGGGCCATCGCGATACTCGTCAATGCCGTGCTGCACGACGACCGCCAGGTGCTGGTCGCCACAGAGGTGAACCGCCCGGGCCTGCTTTAAGATCCGCAGCGCTTTGTTGCGGCCGGTCTGCGGCCAGCCGTTGCAGTCGAGATCAGCCAGCAACCGGTTGGCGGGAGTGCCGTGCAGGTGCACCGCGCCACAGAAGGCGGTCTGGGACAGCGCACATTTGGCCCGCACACCCTGCCAGTCATCGGCCCAACTGCGGAGCCAGGTCAGCTGCCGCTTGCCGAGCAATTCCAGGCCAGGGAGATCGATCACCGTCCGGTCATAGGCCGGGTCAACGATATGGTCGGGCCGAGGCCCCAGTTTTGGGATGGTGCCGTCCGGTCCGGTCTTGAACTTGCGGTCTTCGAGGATGGCAAAGTCGATCCCACCGACGATCAGCCGCGTGAAGTAGACCCCGATCCCACCGTTGATCGGCGCGGGGTCAACGGGATCGGGCAGGTGGGCCGTCTGCTGCCGCTCCACCATCGTGACGTAGCCGGCTGGGTAGAAGTAGCCACCACTTGCTCCAGCAGGGTTGGTTGCCCGGCCGCCGCCATTGCCCCAGAGATTGGCTTGGCCGACGTCATGGTCGTCAGGAATTGTCACGGTCGGCCGGTCACGAATCACGTCGCGAAACTGCAAGCCGAACTCAATCCAGCCAACGGTGTGCTCGGTGTGTCGATAGGTCTGGTCGCCCGCAAAGAAAAGCAGGTCGGGATCAGCTGCCCTCAGGCCGTCGATCAGTTCCTGCCGCTGGCCGGGCGTTCGGGACGAGTTGCACGACAACACGGCAACGGCGATCTCTGGCTTGTCTGCAGGATCCGGGCGAATGGTGCCGGTGAAGGTTGCCTGATCACCGTGACGCACCCGGTACGGGACTGCCTGCGTGGCATCCCAGCCTTCGATGCGAAAGGAGGCATCCCAGCCGGGATAGTGCACCGCTGCCCGAGCAATCTCCTGCCAGCCATCGCTTCGCTCAACCTCAAGCCTGACCTCGTTGGCCTCACCTGGTTTCAGGGGAAAGAGTTGGGCCGACAGTTTGAGAGTGCTGGCTCGGGGATGCTGTGGTGGCACGGTCAGCGTGTAGAGGGCAAAGGCGATCACCTCATCTCGGGCTACATCAAGCCGGAACGGCACGGGGGGTGAACGGTGTTTTTTGCCCTTGGCTGCTGCGGCCTGGCGGGCCGCCCGGGCTGCCTCGGGTGAGGCGGAAGGCTTTGTCCACCATGCTCCGGTGGCCCAACCGTCGAGGCTGGGGAAGTCAGCCCCGAAGGGCTGAGGCTCAAGGGTTGCTGGCACGCGGGATTCGGCGGCAAAGCACCACGGGCTCCACGCAACAGCAAGGCTCAGCATGACAACGAAGCAACGCATATGAGGCATGTGGATCTCCTGAGGTGCGCGCACAGTGATAAGAAAACAATGGGGAGGACATGGAAGAGCGGAAAGGACGCCCCTGTGTTCGCCACTGACGTGCCTGCTCGTCCCGGTGGTCCGCAGCGTCGGCTCCTCCGGTGCAGTATAAAGGTTGTGTTCGTACGCTGCTTACACGGGATCACCAGGGCTTTTCTGCTGGAGTGCTTCAAACATGATTGCATTGTCTGATCCGCGAAAGATCTGTCCGGGTCGCCAGTTCAGTTGGTCGTTCCGGTTTGTGGCCCTTCTGGTGGCGTCGTTGCTGTCCGCCGTCAGCCTCCGGGCAGCCGAACAAAGCCGACCCAACGTGGTCCTCATCCTCTCGGACGATCAGCACTGGCGGGACTACGCCTTTCTTGGTCATGAGCAGTTGCGGACGCCGGCACTTGATCGGCTGGCAGCCGAGAGCCTCGTCTATACCCGGGGCTATGTGCCCAGCAGCCTCTGTTGTCCGAGCCTTGCCTCGTTGATCACTGGCCACTATCCGCATGAGCATCTGATTACCGGGAATGACCCACCAGAGCAGCCAGGGGTCACCCGACGGTCACCCGCAGGAAGAAAACTTTTTGAGGATGGCCGCGAGCAGATGAACCAGCGGCTGGAACGCTGGCTGACGCTGCCCAGGCTGTTGGGGCAGCACGGGTACAAGAGCCTGCAGACCGGCAAGTGGTGGCAGGGGCACTTCTCGCGGGGTGGCTTTGACGAGGGCATGACCAAAGGCTCGCGGCACGGCGACGAGGGGCTCGATATTGGCCGAAAGACGATGCAGCCGGTTTACGACTTCATCGATCGATGCAAGGACGCCGAGCAGCCGTTCTTTGTCTGGTATGCCCCGATGCTGCCACATGATCCCCACGACCCGGCGAAGGAACTCGTGCAGCACTATCAGACGAAGACCGACAGCGTGCATGTTGCCCGCTACTGGGGCAACGTTGAGCGGTTTGATCAGACGGTGGGTGACCTGCTCACGCACCTTGATGACCAGGGACTCACGGAAAACACGCTGGTCGTCTATGTCTGTGACAATGGCTGGATCACGAACGCTGAGCGGGGCAGCTTTGCCGGTAAATCAAAACTTTCGCCGTACGATGGTGGTCTGCGAACGCCGATCATGCTGCGGCAGCCTGGCCGGATTGAGTCGGCCCGCAGCGAGGCCTTGGCGAGTTCCCTCGATCTGCTGCCGACGATCCTGACTCACTGTGAACTGCCTGTTCCCGAGGGGCTTCCCGGCCTCAACCTGCTTGATGTCCAAGCCGTTGCGGCCCGCAAGCAGTTGTTTGGGGCCTGTTACCAGCACACCCTGGTCGACCTCGATCAGCCGGGCCGCAGCCTCCTCTGGCGCTGGACGGTCAAGGACATGCCCGATGGAAAAACCTGGAAGTTGATCCTTCCAGTCACCCATGGCGTGGCAGGGGATCACCAGTTCCCTGCCTATGAGGCAAGGCGGGTCGATGCAACATCAGAAAAACGGTTTCAATCTGGCGAAATCGAATTATTCAACGTGGCGGTCGATCCCGATGAGACCAAGAACCTAGCGGCCGCTCACCCCGATGTCGTGAAGGCTCTACTGGCTGACCTCGACGGCTGGTGGAGGCCGCAGGCTCCAGCTGCCGCTGCGGGCCAAGCGGCGGCCGACCGGCGTAGGGTTCAGGTCCTGCCTGTGGCCGCCCGCCTGACACCATCTCAATTGTCTTCCTGGCCGCACTGGCGCGGTCCGGAAGGCACCGGGGTGGCCGCGGGCAGTGGCTATGCCAACGCGTGGAGCCCCGCCGAAAACATTCGGTGGAAGGTCGCCCTGCCGGGGTTGGGAGCGAGCACCCCGGCGGTCTGGGGTGAGCGGCTGGTGCTAACCTGTGGCATCGACGGCCGTGACGGGGTGCTTTGTTTCAATCGCGACGGCACGGAACTGTGGCGGCAGCAGCTTGGCGAGATTCGGCCTGGCAAGCACAAGAAGGCAACCGGCTGCAACTCCTCACCCGTCACGGATGGCGAGCATGTCTGGGTCTATTTTAAAAGTGGTGACCTGGCCTGCCTGTCGCTGGCCACTGGCCGGGTCGTGTGGAACACCAACTTGCAGGAACGCTTTGGGGAGGACACCCTCTGGTGGGATCTGGGGACGTCACCAGTCCTGACGGACAAGGCGGTCATCATCGCCGTGATGCAGTCCGGGCCGAGTTACCTGGTCGCTTTCGACCGGCAGACAGGCGAGGTGCTCTGGAAGCACGACCGAATGCTTGCGGCACCTGAGGAGGCAGCGCAGAGCTACTCGACCCCTGTGGTGCTCAAAGGGAATCCAGCCTGGGATGAGCCGGCAGAACTGCTCGTCGTCCTTGGGGCTGACCATGTCACGGCGCACGATGCGGCCGACGGTCGTGAACTCTGGTGGGTTGGCGGCCTCAACCCAACCGAGCACAAATATTTCCGATCGATTGCCTCGCCGGTGGTGGCGGGTGAATACGTGATTGCCCCCTATGCACGGGGCCAGACCGTGACGGCAATCCGGCGGGGCGGTCGTGGGGATGTGACCGCCACGCATGTTGCCTGGACCCGTGAGCCGCTGGGGGCGGATGTGCCGACCCCTGCGGTGCTGGGTGGCCGTCTACTGATCTGTGGAGACAAGGGCGAGGTCAGCCTGCTTGACCTGACCACCGGGACAACGCTCTGGGAGGAGCAGCTGCCGAAGCATCGCACCGCCTACAGTGCCTCGCCCGTGATTGTCGATGGCCGAGTGATTCTCACTCGGGAGGATGGCCACTCTTATCTGCTCCGGTGGCCTGCCGCAGAGGCGGCGGGGCTCGAGGTGGTGGGTGAAGGCACCGTCGAGGAGATGACCGTTGCCACACCGGTCTGCCTTGATGGCGAGATTTTCTTGAGGACGCATGACTCACTCTGGTGCATCGCGGCCGGCTGATTGGCGATCAGCGACATGCGTCAGCCAACGATTACTTTTTCAGGGAGACGTTCATATGGTGTCGGTTCGATGGATCTGTGCGGGAATCAGTGTCCTGCTGCTCGGCAGTGCGAATGTGCCGGCTGCTGAAACGCCGCCGGCCCGGCTGCTGGTGGTGACGGTGACCAGCGGCTATCGCCATGGATCGATCGACACGGCTGAGCCGGTGCTTGAGAAACTGGGCCGTGAGTCGGGTCTGTTCCATGTCAACTTTCTGCGAATGCCTGCCAACCGACTGCCGCAGCCGCGCCGGCCGCGGCGGGGCAAGCAGGTGAGCGACGCCGCCTGGGCAGCCCAGGAAGCGGAATTCAAGCAGGCCCAGCAGGCATTCCAAAAAGCTGATCAGCCCTGGCAGGAGGAACTGAAGCGACAGTTTGCGGTGGCCTTCGCGCCTGAGGCGCTTGCCCAGTTCGACGGGGTGATGTTTCTCAGCACGACAGGCGAACTGCCCATTCCGAATCTCGGGCTGTTCCTCGACTGGCTCAAGGCTGGTCATGTCTTCATCGGCGTTCATGCGGCGACCGACACGCTGAAAAGTTCAGATGCCTATGTGGAGATGGTCGGCGGTAACTTCGCCGGTCACCCCTGGACTGCCCGCGGGGAGCACGGCTTCGTCAATCATGAGCCCACCCACCCGGCCGTAGCGATGTACCCAGACCGGTTTCGCTGGAAGGACGAGATCTATCAGTACGGCCCCCGGTACAAGCTCGAGAATCAGCGGGTCCTGCTCTCAATCGACATGGCGGCGAGCACGCCCAAAATGCCCTGGCATGTCCCGGTTGCCTGGGTGCGGGATTACGGGCGGGGGCGGGTCTTCTACACGAACCTCGGTCACAATGATGCCACCTGGAAGGACGAGGCCTTCTGTCAGCACCTAGTTCAAGGGATCGCCTGGGCGCTTGGCCGGGTTGATGGGTCGGCTGCTCCCAACCCCGAGGTGCAGGCGGCCGAGTATCTCCGCAGTGTCCTCGCGGCAGCCGCAGCCGAGACCGGCGCAGAGCATGACGTCCTGCGGGCCAAGGCTGACGCCTTGATTGCGGCTGACTCTGCCTGGGCTGTCCGCCTCAGGCCCCGTCTGCTGGCAATTCGATCCATGGAACCAGTGGCAGCCAAAGCGGCGCTGGCAGACGTCATCGCGGAGCTGGAGTTGGGTGAGCCAGTTGGCAGTGGGGCGGAGTGAGCCACAGCCATTTCACCTGGGGGTGTGCTTCCGCAGGGGGGGCACTGAGCCCGCAGATTTTGATTCCGGACTTTTTGATGGGAGGCGCAGAACATGGTTGATCAGGGTGACTGCATCGCGGTGAGGAGTCTTCTCGGTCTCAGCATCCTGGCGTTCCTGTCGGCTGCTAGTGTCGCGGGCTCGGCGGCAGCGGCTCCGCCAAATGTGGTGGTGATCCTCGCGGATGACATGGGCTTTTCTGATCTTGGCTGCTACGGCGGGGAGATCGACACGCCTCACTTCGATCGCCTTGCTGCAGGGGGGCTGCGATTCACGCAGGGCTACAACACCGCCCGCTGCTGGCCAACTCGCGGGGCGCTGCTGACCGGCTACTATGCCCAGGCGATTCGCCGCGACAGCATGCCTGGGGTCCGCGGTGGCGGCCAAGGAGAGCGGCCGGCCTGGGCTCGTCTGCTGCCCGAGTTGCTTGCTCCGTCCGGCTACCGGTCGTATCACTCTGGCAAGTGGCATGTCGATGGTGAGCCCCTGAAAGAGGGCTTTGCCCATTCCCTCCGTATCGAAGGAGGCCAGAACGATTACTTTGATCCGGTGGGGGTGACGGTTGATGGCCAGCCGCTTCAAGGGAGTGAAACCTATTACCTCACCACCGCGGTAGGCGACCATGCTGCCGCCTGCCTGCGGGAGCATGCCCAACAGCACCCCGGTGCACCCTTTTTCAGTTACATCGCCTTCACCTCTCCCCACTTTCCCCTGCAGGCTCCGCAAGCGCTGATCGACAAGTACCGGGCCCGGTACGAGGCTGGCTGGGATGCCGTCCAACAGGCCCGGTATGAGCGCCTGGTCCAGCAGGGCATCGTTGACGCTCCCCTGGCGCCGATGGAACGAGAAGTTGGTCCGCCCTATGCCTTCCCGGAGGCAATCAAAAAATTGGGCCCCGGGGAGGTCAACCGGCCATTGCCGTGGGATTCGTTGACACCCGAGCAGCAGGCGTTTCAGACCACGAAGATGGCGATCCATGCAGCGATGATCGATGCGATGGATCAGGCCGTCGGCGCGGTGATCGCTCAGCTTGAGGCGATGGACGCGTTGGAAAACACGCTCATTCTCTGCCTGAGTGACAACGGCGCCTCAGCCGAGATCATGGTCCGGGGGAAGGGGCATGATCAGTCCCTGCCGGCAGGCGCATCGGGTACCTACCTCTGTCTCGGACCGGGCTGGTCCAGTTGTGCCAACACACCCTTTCGGCGGCACAAGACCTGGGTCCACGAGGGAGGCATTGCCACCAGTTGGATTGCTCACTGGCCGGCCAGCATCACGACAGCTGGGGCCTTGCGGACTCAACCGGTTCACGTGATCGACATTGTGCCGACGGTGCTTGACCTGGCAGGTGTTGCAGCCCCGGTGGAGCATGCCGGTGTCGCCGTGCCTCCGCTTCAGGGCCGCAGTTTTGCCGACTGCTTGGCCAGTGCCACGGCGCCTCCGCCGCATGAAACTCTCTGGTGGTGCCATGACGGGCACCGGGCAGTGCGGCAGGGCGACTGGAAGCTGGTTGCGGCCAAGGGGGAGCCGTGGGAGCTCTACCACCTGGCCCACAATCGCACGGAACTCCATGACGTCGCTGCCGCTGAGCCCGACCGGGTGAAAACGCTTGACCAAGCCTGGCAGACAATCGCCGCCGAAAACCTGCGGCTGGCAAACCTCGATGGCAAACTTGATCAGCCTTTGAAAGAGCGGAAGAAAAAGCAACCAGCCCGAGCAAAGGCTTCATCAGAGAAACGCAAGCCCTCAGCCCAGCAATCAACAGCGGTGGGTCACCCACCCAATGTTGTGGTGATCTTCACGGACGACATGGGCTACGCCGATCCGGCTTGCTATGGCGGTACGTTTACGCCAACGCCTGCTATCGACAGGCTTGCCAATGAGGGCATTCGGTTCACAAACTTTTACGTTTCCCAGCCTGTCTGCTCAGCCTCACGAGCATCACTGCTGACCGGTTGCTATCCCAATCGAATTGGTATTCACGGTGCCCTCGGCCCACATGCGACCCATGGCATCGCAGCGTCTGAGACAACGTTGGCTGAACTGCTTCAGGCCCGCGGCTACCGTACCGCAATGGTCGGTAAGTGGCACTTAGGCCATCACCCAAAATTTCTTCCGACCCGTCACGGCTTTGATCAGTATTTCGGCTTGCCGTACTCCAACGACATGTGGCCGTTTCATCCGGCGGCGAAGCCAGGCACGTACCCACCTCTGCCTTTGTTTGAAAATGAAGAAGTCATCGACGCCGATGTAAGTCCTTCGGATCAGACAAACTTGACCAAGCGGTACACCGAACATGCAGTCGATTTTCTTAAGCAGGCTGGGTTGGCGGCGGACCACAAGCCGTTCTTTCTCTATCTCGCACACTCAATGCCACATGTGCCGCTATTCGCTAGTGAAGGTTTTCAGAGAAAGACATCTCACGGACTTTATGGCGATGTGATCGCTGAAATTGACGCTTCTGTAAACGCGGTACTGAACACACTCGAAGAAACTGGCCACCTCGACAACACGCTCGTGGTGTTCACGAGTGACAACGGCCCGTGGCTCTCCTACGGCAACCATGCCGGCTCAGCAGGAACACTGCGGGAGGGAAAAGGCACAACGTTTGAGGGTGGTGTGCGGGTGCCATGCCTGGCTCGGTTGCCCGGCCGCATTGCGGCTGGTCAGGTCAGCGATGAGCCGCTGATGACAATAGATCTCATGCCTTCGATTGCCCGCCTGACGGGAAAAGCTTTAGCGACCGATCGAATTGGTAACTGTCTGGTTGGGGGGAAACGGATTGATGGGCATGACAGGCTCGATTTGTTTTGTGGTGGAAGGCGTCGGCCCGGGCAACATGACACGTATTTTTTCTACTACCACCAAGCTGATCTTGAGGCAATTCGTCAGGGTGACTGGAAACTTTGCTTTCCCCATCAGTATCGGACGATGCAGGGTCAGCAGGCTGGCCAGGATGGGAAGCCCGGCCGCTACAAACAGCAAAAAATCGACCTGTCTCTTTATAACTTGGCTGATGATCCGGGTGAGCAGGATGATGTAGCCCTGAAAAACCCTGAGGTGGTTGCGAGGCTACAGGTAGCAGCTGACAAGGCCCGTGGTGATTTAGGTGACCGGCTCACGAAACGGGTCGGTTCAGGCCTGCGGCAGCCAGGCACGATTACTGAGCACTCCGCCGCCCATCAAAACAGAGAGCCACGACTTCGCATCAAGCCGGTTGCCTTCGCCGCAAAAAAATCACCGCGTCTCATGGGGCGTCGTCCCAACATCATCTACGTGATGACCGATGATCAGGGCTACGGTGACCTTGGGAGCCATGGAAACCCCCTTCTGAAAACACCGCATTTGGATCGTCTGCGAGACCAAAGCGTGCGACTTACTGAGTTTCATGTCAGCCCCACCTGTGCGCCGACCCGGGCAGCGCTCATGACCGGCCGGCATGAGTTTCACTCAGGTGTCACGCACACCATTCACGAGCGCGAACGATTGGCTCTTTCAGCGACAACGCTTCCGCTGTTACTCAAAACAGCTGGCTACACCACTGGCATCTTTGGGAAGTGGCATCTTGGCGATGAAGACGCCTATCAGCCTGGTCAGCGGGGGTTTGATCGGGTGTTCATTCATGGAGCCGGCGGCATCGGACAGCACTTTCCTGGTAGCTGTGGCGATGTACCGAATAATGACTATTTCAGCCCGATCATTCGGAGCAACGGACGGTTTGTTCAAACGCGTGGGTACTGCACCGATGTCTTTTTTCGAGAAGCGGAAACCTGGATTGAGGCCTGTAGTAAAAAAGATCAGCCCTTTTTTTGTTACCTGCCAACCAACGCACCGCACGGTCCTTTTATTCCACCTCGAAGTGGGGATGAATCGTATCGCAGATTGTTGCAGGAATCTGGTGATGTCAATGAGCGGTTGATTGATCGCGTGGCTCCGTTCTACGCGATGATCGAAAATATCGATACCAACATGGGCCGACTTTTGAAAAAGCTTGAAAGCCTGGGGCTCACCGAGAAAACCCTTGTTGTTTTTTCGACAGATAACGGTTCTGCAGTTGGAAGTCGGGTTTACAACGCTGAGATGCGGGGGGCAAAGAACTCACCGTATCGAGGTGGTACGCGGGTGCCAGCTTTCTGGCGATGGCCAGAAACGCTGGCTCAGGGCATCGATATCGCTCAGGTCACAGCACACGTCGATGTGTTGCCAACGCTCTGTGAAATTGCCGGCGTTGATCTGTCAGCATCGGTGCAGAAAGCAGTGGAAGGTCGCAGCCTTGTGCCATTGCTGCTCAACAAAGACGCCAGGTGGCCTGATCGATCATTGATTACACACTGTGGGCGATGGAGTAGAGGCAAGGCATCAGAACACGCCTATGACAATTGCCGAGTGCGGGAAGGCCGCTGGAGCTTGGTGAACACGCAGAACAAGCCCGAGGCATGGGAACTCTATGACATTGAGGCGGATCCCGGTGAGCAGCACAATCTGGCGTCGAAGCATCCCGACGTCGTACAACGACTCGCAAACACCTACGACAATTGGTGGCAGCAGGTTCAGCCGGACTTGGTCAATGAGGATGTCGATGGCCCCGCTGAGAATCCCTTCCGGACGGCCTTTTGGCAGCAGTTTCATCCGCGTCCAACCTACGAGGATGTGCACTATGGCAAGCACCCAAGGCAGGTGCTTCATTTCTGGAAAACACCAAAAGCGACAGATTCGGAATCGGTACCACTTCTTTTATTCGTTCATGGTGGTGGCTGGATGGGTGGTAACCGGTTGAGTGGCCTGACAGGTTTGCTTCAGCCAGTTCTTGATGCTGGTATTTCTGTTGCATCTGTTGAGTACCGTCGCATTCCTGATGCGATTGAGCAAGGTGTGGAGCCCCCAGTGAAGGCACCGGTAACCGATGCCGCTCGAGCCCTGCAGTTTGTACGAAGCAAGGCAGTTGATTGGCAGATCGATAAGACGCGTGTGGTTGCAGCCGGCGGTTCAGCCGGTGCGTGTACAAGTCTCTGGCTGGCGTTTCATGATGACTTGGCTGACCCCGCGAGCGACGATCAAGTTGCCCGTGAATCAACCCGATTGGTTGGCGTTGCGGTCATGGGTGCCCAGACGACGCTCGATCCAAAACAGATGAAGGAGTGGACACCCAACAGTAATTACGGCGGCCATGCTTTTGGCTTCATGCCAAGCGTTGACACGCCGGTTTCACCGTTTGCCCGGTTCCTTGCCAGTCGTGAGAAAATTTTGCCTTGGATTAACGAGTATTCACCCTATGCACTCGTTTCGGCTGACGACCCACCGGTCTGGCTTTCATTTCGTGGGCCGCCTGCTCTCGGGCAGGACGAGAAGGATCCAACCCATACTGCAAATTTCGGCGTGAAACTCAAGGAACGGCTCGACGCGGTTCGTGTACCGTGTCAACTGGTCTATCCCGGTGCGGCTGATGTCGAACATACGACACAGTCGGAGGCAATCATCAGTCTGCTGAAGCCGACGGCTGCGACTGTGAACTGAACCGCTGCTGGACGAAGATGCTGGGGGGAAGTGAAAAGATGACGAGTTTGATTGACACATTAATTACCCTCGGGCTGCTCTTTGTGGTGACCTGCACTGGGAAGGCATTCGCTGACAAGCCCCGGCGACCGAACATTTTGTATGTCATCGTCGATGACCAGTCACCCTTTGATTTTCCGTTTTATAATCCGGCCGCAACCCTTGATGCTCCTGTGATTGAACGGTTAGCGGCTGAGGGAATGGTATTCGATGCGGCCTATCAGATGGGCTCGTTCTCGGGCGCAGTCTGCACGCCGAGCCGTCACATGGTGATGAGTGGTCGGACCCTCTGGCACTTGCCGATCGGTCCAGGCATGCCGAAGCGCAAAAAGGGCCAGCCGAAAACGTTGTACACGCCGCCGCACTGTCCTCAGGGACTTGAGTCGAGCACGCTGGCGGCTGTTTTCAATGCCGCCGGGTACGACACGATGCGAACCTGCAAGACAGGGAACAGTTACGAAGGAGCGAACCGGCAGTTCACTGTCCGGCATGATGCTGGCAAGCGAGGCGGTACGCATGAGACCGGCAGCGGCTGGCACGGCGATCAGGTGATGAACTATCTCAGTGAGCGGGAGCAGACCCGCGACACCGATCCGTTTCTTATCTATTTCGGCTTTTCCCACCCACACGACACTCGTGACGGAACGCCCGAACTACTTAAAAACTACGGTGCGACCAACCACGCTGATCAGACAAGCCTGCCTGTAGCCAACCTCAACCAGCCGCCGCTGCCACCCAACTGGCTGCCGAAGCATCCCTTTGACCATGGTCACATGGACGCTCGAGATGAGGTTGCCGTGAGCGGGGTGTGGAGTAACCGCGATGTGCGAACCATACGCAACGAACTCGGCCGAGAGTATGCCTGTAGCGAAAACATTGATCGACAAGTCGGCCGTGTGCTCGACAAGCTTGAGGCAATGGGTGAACTCGAAAACACCTGGATTTTTTATACCTCTGATCACGGTATTGCGATCGGTCGGCATGGCCTGCAGGGCAAACAGAACCTGTATGAGCACACCTGGCGGGTGCCGTTTGTCGTGAAGGGGCCGGGCGTGAAACCCGGTAGCCGGGTACCGGGTAACATCTACCTCGGTGACACGCTGGCGACCCTCTGTGAGATTGCCGGGATAGAGCCTCCGGAGACTAACGAAGGTACGAGCTTTCTTCCGGTGCTCGAGGGCCGGCAGCAGTCGGTTCGCGATACCCTTTACGGTGTCTACTGCGGTGGCCAGAAGCCGGGAATTCGCAGCATTCGACGGGGCGACTGGAAGCTGATCAAGTACGAGTCCCCCTCCGGCGGCTTGCACACACAGCTTTTCAATCTGCGAGAGAATCCACATGAGTTGCTTGCGGAACACCAAGTTGTGGCTGTTCGTGATGCCCTCCCACAGCTGCCCAGCCCCCCGCAGCAGAACCTTGCTGACGATCTAACGCACCAGTAACGGCGGGCTGAAAGGGAGGCCCTGCTGCTCGCTGAAATGCAGCGACACGACGATCCTTATCGGTTTTCTGATCAACGAGTGAAAGAGTGATTTTGATGACCCGATCGAGGTGGCAGCCGAGAGTTCTGCTGGTGGCATGTTTGGTTTCGGTGCATGCTGTTGCTGCCGAAGATTTTTCGGACCATGCCCTCTTTCTCGACACCGCTCCACGGCCGGCGGCCTGCGAGCCAGCGGCTACGACGTTGCCGTTGCAGTTAAATCGGGGCGACCGGATCTGCCTGATTGGCAACACCCTGTTTGAACGCGCTCAGTTGTTCGGGCAGGTGCCGGCGACGATTCAGGCTGGCTTCCCCGAGCATGAATTGGTGATTCGCACACTCGCTTGGTCAGCCGATGAAATCGATCTGATGCCCCGGCCGGAGAACTTCGCCGACCTCGAGCAGCATCTCACTTACGCAAAAGCCGATGTCATTCTTGCTGCTTATGGCTTCAACGAGTCATTTGCCGGCGAGGGCGGCCTGCCGGTGTTTCGCACGCGACTGGCTGCCTTTCTGGAACGACTGAAGACCAAGGCATTTAACGGTGAGTCGGCCCCGCGGATCGTCCTGGTCTCGCCTATCCCGAACGAAAATGTGACGGGTGTTGCTGCTGCTGACAGCAACAACGCGAACATTGCGACTTACACCTCCGCAATGCGTGAGGTAGCCGCCGCGCAAGAGGTTGGTTTCGTCGACGTTTTCACGCCGCTGCTTGAACCCATGGCGGCGGGGGGAGACCTCACGATCAACGGCTGCCATCTCACACAGGCCGGCTATACGATTTTTGCTAAGGCCCTGTTTGCAGGCTGTTTCAATCGGCAGTCTCCGGTCATCAGTGAGACGCTGCGGCTAGCTGTCGTTGATCTGGAGCGGCAGTTCTTCCGCCGGTACCGGCCACTGAACACATTCTATTACACCGGTGGCCGCAGCGAACGGTATGGCTATCTCGACTTCCTGCCAGCGATGCGGAACTTCGAGCTCATGTGTGCCAACCGGGACCGCCGGATCTGGGACCTTGCGCATGGCCGGCCGGTGCCGGACGCGGTCGATGATTCCAATCTGCCACCGCTACCTGCCGTGAAGGAGACCCGTGGTGCCAACGAGTGGCTGCCCGCCACCGAAGAGCAGCAGGCTTTCAAGGTCGATCCCCGATTTGAAGTCAACCTATTTGCGGGAGAGGAGCAGTTTCCGGAAATCGCCAACCCAATCCAGGTCCGCTGGGACAACCGCGGCAGGATGTGGGTCTGCACCTCGCAGGCGTATCCCCATGTCTATCCCGGGCAGGAGCCGCACGACCGGCTGGTGATCCTTGAAGACACGGACGGCGATGGCCGAGCTGACACCTCGAAGATTTTTGCCGACGATCTCCATGTGCCACTCTCGTTTGAGTTCGGTGACGGTGGGGTCTACGTTTCCGAACAGCCCCACCTGACCTTTCTGGCTGATACCGACGGCGATGACCGGGCCGACGTCCACGAGGTTTTGCTCTCCGGCTTTGGCACGGAAGACTCGCACCACTCGCTGCACGACTTTATCTGGACACCCGATGGCGCCTTGCTGTTCCGTGAATCGATCTTTCATCACACCCAGGTCGAAACCCCCTATGGCCCGGTTCGTCAGCAGAACAGCGGCTGGTTCCGCTATGAACCGCGGATCCACCGACTGACGTCCCTCGGCACCTATCCCAGCACCAATCCCTGGGGCGTGACGTTTGACCCGTGGGGGAACCATGTGGCCAGTCACCCGATCTTCGCTGAAGCCTTTCATGCGCTCGACCCGCCGTATCCTCAGCAGCATGCGGCACCGGTGGGCCTGCAGGCCTATTCGGGCACCTGTGGGCAGGCCTTTGTCGATGCTCCGGGGTTTCCACAGGAACTTCAGGGCGGCTTCATCAAGGCTCGCTACAAGCCGACCAACCGGATTGAGATCCACCGCTGGGTGGAAAATGCCTTTGGCTACAACGAGCAGTACGTCAGCGATCTGATCTTTTCGACAAACCTCAGCTTCATCCCAGTCGATCTTCACTTTGGCCCTCGTGGAGCCCTCTACGTGGTCGACTGGTACAACCCAGTGAAGGGACACGCCCAGTATTCGTTGCGGGATAGCCGTCGCGATCGTGGGTCAGGCCGGATCTGGCGGGTGACCGCCAAAGCTGGCCAGCTCGGCGAGATGCCGTCGTTCGTCGGGGCTGGTGCGTCCGAGTTGGCCAAACTCCTCGGTCACCCCGAGTTTCGGATTCGGTATCTCGCCACGCGGGAGTTGGCCAGCCGCGAGCGAACTGGCGCAGCCGCCGCGATCGACCAGTGGCTGGTCGGTCTGGAGGCAGAGGATCCCCATCGATTGCGGCGGCAGGCTGAAGCAATGGCAGCCTTTTCGACAATTGGAGTGGTGCGGCCAGCACTCCTCGCGGAGCTTGCCTCCAGCGACGACCACCATGCCCGGGCAGCAGCGATTCGGCAGCTGCGGTTCTGGCATCAGTCGTTGCCTGACAGCCAGGAACTGCTCATGCGGGCGGCTGCGGATGAATCGGGACTGGTGCGGCTGGAGGCGGCGCTTGCCGCCAGCTGGATCGGCACGCCTGCGGCCCTGGAGGCAGTCCTTGGCATTTTTCGCCGACCCCTTGGTGGCCATCTGGTCTATGCGGCGGTCGGTGCGCTTGAATCAGCTCCACTGAAGCGGCACTGGCAGAACGACCCCGCCAGTCCTGTGCCGAGTCTGCTCAAGCGTGTTAGGCGGTCATTGGATATCCGTGAGCCGCAGGCCAAAGGGAAAGACCGCACCTTCGACCGCCGGCCGGAGACAGTGGAGGTGCGGATTTCCTGCGAGCCCGAGCGGATGCTCTTCACCACCCGGCAGTTCAGCGTGCGTCCGGGTCAGCCGGTCAAGCTGGTGTTCACGAACCCTGATGCAACCGACCACAACCTGGTACTCGTGCAGCCCGGCAAGCTTGCAGAGGTCGGCATGGCGGCCAACGCCATGGCCCGCGATCCCAAGAATGCGACGAGTGATTTTGTTCCTGAGAGTAAGCGGGATTTGATCATTGCGGCGACGCCGATGATCGGGCCGACCCGGAAGTCACTGGTGCATGTCCTGCGGTTTGAGGCCCCAACAGAGCCTGGGGTGTATCCTTATGTCTGCACTTTCCCGGGACACTGGATCGTGATGAACGGCTCGATGGTGGTCGCTCGCGACGCAGCCGAAGCTGAGCGGTTGCTGGAAGCCTGCCAGCCGACGATCGTGAAGGCGTGGAGTCTCGAAGATTTTCCCGAAGTGAAAACCAGCCGGGACGAAACCGTGCTCGCGCGGGGCATGCACGCCTTCGTCAAGGCGCAGTGCAACCAGTGCCATGTAGCAGCCGGCCACGGCGTGAACCTCGGGCCAACGCTGGCCGAGAGTGTCAAAAAACTGCGAGGGCGTGAACTGCTGTCCCACCTGCTTGACCCGTCGCTGAAGATTGACGACCGGTACCGAACAGTTCAGTTCGTGTTGGACGACGGCCGAGTGGAGTCGGGGGTGCTTGCCGGTGAGACTTCAGCGGCATGGAAGATTCGCCCCAATCTGCTCAGGCCTGATGACATCAAGCTGATTGTGAAAGAGACGGTTGACGAGCAGATTCCTTCAAAGGTTTCACCAATGCCCGCGGGGCTGCTCAACGTCCTCACCCGAGATGAAATCATGGCCCTGGTTTCTTTCGTGGAAGCAGGCGATCAGCTTCCGGCTGGCCTGGTGCCCGATCACGGGCTGGCGCCAGCCCAACCAGCCCAATAACTATGAGCTGGAAACGTGCCAGTCCGTCACGTTGGGTCGAAGATTTGAATTTCGAAGCCGAGTTTGCAGGACTGGCACGCAGAGCGACCGAGGGAAAACGACTGGTCAAGTCCGCAACGAGGACATTGAACATGGATTGCTGACAGGGGCTGGTTCGATGCTGCGACCGGCTCACTCGGCGCGTTTTCCAGTCGCATATTCCTTCGGCTGATATACGCAATCGCGATGGTTCCAGCTGAGGCCACAATCGCCGAAGCAATCGTCACCCGCACCAGCAGTCCGGTCCCGCTGGCTTCGGTAATCACAAGTGTGTCGAGACAACACGCGCAGGCTATCACTGTGGTGAGTACAGCCGGCCGCAGCCATTTCTGGCTGTCGTGGAGCGTTGCCAGAAGTAACAGATTGGCATGGAGTACGACGGCACAGAGTGAGCCTATCGAAAACGTGATTTTTTCGAGCCACGTGGTCGTCGGATAGCCCTCAAAGATCAGCACAACGGTCAGCCCATACCCGATGACAGCTGCGGCAACACCAATCCACCGCCATTGCTGACGGGAGTGAAAGGTGTGGCCAATCAAACAGCCTGCCGCTGCACTCGTCCATGCTGTCAGGGCGACGCCGGTGAAAAAGATCTCTGGGCTATTCGAAAGGTCTAGCCAGATCGCAACCAGCCAGCAGATGAAACTTGGAACAGCCAATACCGCCAGAAGCAGCCCAGACATTCGCTGATTCGGTCGCTCAGCAAGCCAGAGTCCACCCGTCGCCTGATAAAAGCCAGCAACGATAGCGATCGCTGTTCCCCACATTTTTAGTTCGTCGCCAACGTCCCAGATGGCGAGCAAGGAAAATAGATAGAACCCAGCAGCGCCACCATCAACCAACCGGCGAAGGCTTGCTCGTTTCAACGCAAGTCGATCGATTGATTGCCAGAGTGCGGCTGAAACACCTGCCGTCAGCAGCGCCGTGCCGACCACTCGCCCGACTACGTCAAAGCTCGCCGTGAGGACTGCCCCCACCCCGCACACGGCTGCGATCCCCAGCGACCACAGCATGACTCGAAACATCAGGTCGGACCGCCGGAAGCCGTTGCTTCCATCGCCAGCGTTTTTCATGGGCAGAGATGCTTCGCTATCAGAGTCCCCGGTTTCCAAAGACATGTCATTCGCCATAAATGTTTCCTGTCAGGGAATGTGGTGTGTGATTGTTCCCCGGCGCAAGGCAAAGATACCTCAGCATACGTGCCCAGACACTGAGATGGTAACGCGGGAGAGCCGAAGAACTGCTCGTTGAAGATCGGAGCGGATCGGGCCCCGAGATTCGCGGTGACAACAACCTGCCCGAAAGAGTTGGTGGCTGCCCGCAGCCTGAGAAGTGAGCCAATCAACGGGAAGAAGGCGGGCTGCGGGCTTGCCCGCAGTTGGGTAGACTTCTGAGGTCGTGGCCGAGAGGCCAGAGGTTTTTGGGTGCGTGTAGGAAGAGACCAATGGGGAATGACCACAATGGGCAGGCGCAGTCGGGCAGTCGCAGTCGGCGGCTCGGGATGCAACTGTTTCTCGTCTACGTGCTGTTGTATGCCGGCTTCATGGGTGTTGTGCTGTTTCGCCCCGATGCCCTCTCCTGGCGTCCGTTCGGCGGCGTCAATCTGGCCATCGCCTATGGCATGGGATTGATCGCAGCCGCATTCATCTTGGCAATGATCTACATGGCAGCCTGCCGCAGCGACACCGCAGACCGCTGAACGAAGCGGTTTCTTCACAAGGACTTTCACGATGATTTATGAGTCGTCTCCGGTGGCGATTGCCATCTTTGCTAGTTTTGTCGTCGGTGTTGTCGGCCTTTCATTCTGGCTTGGCCGAAAAGGCCAGTCAGCCAAGGGCTACTACGCGGCCCACGGGGAGATTCACTGGTTCGTCAACGGCATCGCCTTTGCCGGTGACTATCTCTCGGCCGCCTCATTTCTCGGCATCTGCGGCATGATCGCCTTCTACGGCTACGACGGGTTTCTCTACTCGATCGGCTTTCTTGCCGGCTGGATCGTCGCCCTGTTCGTCATTGCGGAGCCGATCAAAGCGCTAGGGAAGTTCACCTTTGCTGATGCTCTCGATGCCCGCTTCAACAGCCGGGGCATCAAACTAGCGGTCGCAATTTCGACGCTCATCGTCAGTGTCTTCTATCTCATTCCCCAGATGGTCGGGGCCGGCCACCTCATCGTGCCACTCCTGGGGTTGCCGCATGCGGTGGGCGTCATCCTCGTCGGGGTAGCCGTGACGCTTATTGTCGTCACCGCCGGCATGGTCTCGACGACATGGGTGCAGTTCATCAAGGGCTCGTTGCTGGTCTTTTTCTGCGGTGTGCTAACCGTGATGATTCTGGGTCGCGGGCTGGAGGTCAACGCGGGCCGGCCAGGCGCAGAAGACCTTTCGCCCCAGGTGCGGACGGTCACCCCGGCGGGCACGGTGCTGATCAATGGGCAGCCGCAGACGGCAGAGAACGACCTGCGGTCGGTCGGGACGATTCACTCCCTCCCCGACCGCTACGGTGCTGCCCGGGAAACCGGCCCGCTCCGTCCGCTGGCGTACCTTTCGACTCTGGAAGATTCCAAAATTATCACCTGGTCGGCAAAAAAGCATCAGGATGAACAGGGCAGTCACACCACCTACACACCGACCATTCGCGAAGGGAAGGATCTGCTCAAGCCGGGCGGCTATTTCAAGGGGCTCTCCAGCGGGACGCTGACCGACCGGCTCAATTTTGCCAGCTTGATGCTCGCGCTGTTTTGCGGCACGGCCTCCCTCCCGCACATTCTGATCCGCTACTACACCGTCAAGGATGCCGCCGCCGCCCGCAAGAGCACGGTGGTTGGTATTGCGGCGATTGGCGGCTTTTATGTGTTGACGCTCTACCTTGGTCTGGGCGCGATGACCAGTGGCTATCTCGATCCGACCAGTTCCAATATGGCCGCCCCGCTTCTGGCCAAGTCGTTCAGCGAGACCCTCTTTGCGGTGATTTCTGCGATTGCCTTCACCACGGTTCTGGGGACGGTCAGCGGTTTGATCATGGCAGGCAGTGGTGCCGTTGCCCATGACCTCATTGAGAATTGTTGCGGTGTGACCATGACCGATCACGAGAAGGTTCGAGCGGGCAAGATCGCGGCGGTCGGGCTCGGGATCGCTGCAATGGCACTCGGTATCTTGTTTCGTAACTTCAATGTGAGTTTTCTGGTTGGCTGGGCCTTTCATATTGCCGCCTCGGCCAACCTGCCTGCGCTGGTCATGCTGCTGTTCTGGCCGCGGACAACCAAACAGGGCATCACGGCAGCGGTGACCGTCGGCATGCTGTCGTCATTGGGCTGGATTCTGCTCTCGGCAGACACCTTCGAGAAGGTCTATGGCCTGTCGCGGGATGCCTCACCGATTCCCTTCAGTCAGCCCGGGCTGGTGACCATTCCCCTTGGGTTTGTGGTGCTGGTCGTCGTCTCGTTGCTGACGCCACGGCCGACGCCTCAGCAGGTGGCGACATGAGCCCCACGTCGCCTGAGCGTCAGGTGATTGTGTGTGGCGAGCGGCATCTGGAGGAGATTCGGGCGATCTACAACGAGGCGATTGCGAAGACGACGGCCCACTTCGAGGAAACGCCACGGACGTTTGACATGATCGCGGCGTGGTTTGCCACCAAGAATCAACTGGGGCAGCCGGTCTTGGGCGTGGAGCAGGCGGGGGTCCTCGCCGGCTTTGCGACCTGGGGCTCATTCCGACCCCATTCCGCCTATGCCCGTACTGCGGAACACTCGGTCTACGTGGCGACACCCTGGCGGCGGCAGGGCATTGGCCGGCTGCTGCTGGAGCGGCTGATCGAAGAAGCGACCGCCCACGGCCTGCACCTGCTCGTCGCCGGCATCGATGCTAGCAATGTAGCTAGTATTGCCCTGCACCGGGAGTGTGGCTTCAGCCACGCAGGCACTATCCGTGATGCCGGCTTCAAGTTTGGCCGTTGGCTCGACCTCGAGTTTTGGCAGCGGGTGCTCGGTGGTTCAGACAAGAGTTCTTCGTCCGGGCCGCAGTCAGGGTCATGAGCCAGGAAAAGTGCCCTTCGGCCGCAGGTTTACAAAAACGAGAACGGAGGAGGGTGTCTGGGTCGAATGACAAGAAGCAACTTGGTCGGAACCGCATATTCGCAGCGATTCGACAAGAGATACGGAGATCTCTTCCTGCTTCAGAGTCAGGCACCCGGCCGTCGGAAGTGACGATACGCCTGCAGGACGTCGTGAAGATCAGAGGAGATGGTCACCTCATCATCTTCGAAGTCCGTCAGCCACGTCCGATTGCTGGCTACGGCATCGGCAAGCATTGGCAAAATTTCGCCGAGCGAGACCTTCACGGTGTTGGCATCGAGCGGTTCGTCAAGCAGTGAAAGGCTTGCCGGTTCAACTTCGGGACCGGTGTAGACACGCAGTTTTCGCAGACCCATGGCAGATTCCCTTTCGCCGATGCCCACGTGTCAATGTGGGCGGTGGTGCTGTGCAGGCAGGAATCGCCAGCAGCCGCCTCTTGCGGACTGTTGCCAGCCAGGTCGCCCAGGGCTCCTGCCTGTAAGAGGTATCGGCAGCGGGTGGCCGCAAAGTTTGACTGAATTCGCCAGTTATGCCGATTTTTTGCCAGCGGGCTAAAACGCTGGATTTTCAGGCCCGGCCGGCTGCTGCCTGGCTCTGCATCCGGCCAGCCCGGAGGGCCTCGCCAATGCTCTTGGGTACTGAAGCTTCGGCCTGGAGCACGCGGGCTCGGTTTTCAGCCGTGGCGGCCTTCATCTCTTGTTCCCGAGCAATTGCCACCGCCCGCCGCTCCTCGGCCTTGGCCCGAGCGACTCGCGTGTCGGCCTCAGCCTGATCGGCCTGGAGGCGGGCCCCGATGTTTTCACCCACCTCAATGTCGGCGATGTCGATTGAGACAATCTGAAAAGCGGTCTGGGCGTCGAGCCCGCGTTCCAGCACGGCCTTCGAAATCGTGTCGGGATGCTCCATCACTTCAAAGTGGGTCGGCGCCGAGCCAATGGACGTAATGATGCCTTCCCCGACACGAGCGATGATCGTCTCTTCGGTGGCCCCACCGATGAGTTGCTGCAGGTTTGTCCGGACGGTGACCCGAGCGCGGATGCGGAGTTCGACACCGTTGCGGGCAACTGCCGACAGGGTTGATTTGCCGCTGGCAACATCAGGGCAGTCGATGACCTTCGGATTGACACTGGTTTGAACGGCATCGAGCACATCGCGTCCAGCCAGATCGATGGCACAGGCGCGATCATAGTCGAGATCGATACCGGCCCGGTGGGCGGCAATCAGGGCCCGAATGACCCGGGGGACATCACCACCGGCGAGGAAGTGGGCCTCGAGGCGACTGGGGGGAATGTTTTTTCCGAGGCCTGCCTGGGTCGCCATGATCCGCGCCTGGACGATCGTGCGGGCATTGACCTTCCGCAGGGTCATGCCGAGGAGTTCCAGGAAGGTAACGGCCGCCTTCGACCAGTAGGCCTGGAACCAGATCTGACCGTAGTTGAAGATCATCAGCAGGATCAACAGACCGATGACCCCAAGCATGATGCCGAGGACAGCGAGGGCGGCAGGTGGCACGGGAAGGCTCCGGAAGGGGGACGATCAAATAACAGTTTGATCGTAGTCCGAATTTTTTCCGGGGCAAACATGCCCGGAATGCTGGGAGAGCCCGCCAACAGGACCCTCAGCAGCGGTGCCAGCCCTCAGGCGGAAGCAGCCGGCTCGCGGTCGATCCAGCCGCCCCCGAGTAACCGAGTGCCGTCGTAGCAGACGGCTGGCTGGCCGGGGGTGATCGGCCCGGGGGCATCGACTGTCGGTTCCAGGAAGGTGGCTTCGAACCGGTCTGGGCCCTGGCGGGTGACCACCGCCCGGGCTGGTGGCCGCTGGGCCCGGCACTGCACCAGGCACTCAAACGGTGTGTCGGGAATCGCTGCGACCCAACTTGCCTCGGTGGCAATCAGCCGTTGCAGCGGCAATGCCGCCTTTGGTCCGACCACCACCTGGCAGGTCTCCGGCTCGATCCGGATGACATAGAGCGGACTGCCGGTAGCAATCCCCAGGCCCTGCCGCTGTCCGATGGTGAAGTGCTCAATGCCGTCGTGGTGGCCGAGGACCTGGCCGTCGCGGTCGACGATGGCGCCGGCACGTGAGCCGCCGAGGCGGTGGGCAACCAGTCGGGGATGTTCCCCGGGCGGCACAAAGCAGATCTCTTGGCTATCGGGCTTGGCGGCTGTCACCAGGCCGAGCGTTTCAGCGTGACGGCGGACATCGGCCTTGGCGAGATCGCCAACTGGTAACAGCATCCGCCGAAGCCGGGCTGGGCTGATCCCAAACAGCACGTAGGACTGATCACGGGCCCCGTCCCGGCCTCGGTGGAGCTGCGGCACGGCTGCGGCATCACTGGCGTCAGCCGGCGGCAGCACTCGGGCATAATGGCCGGTGGCAACATGGCTGGCACCAACGGTGTCGGCATAGTCGAACAGGCGTCCAAACTTGATCCACTGGTTACAGCGGACACAGGGATTCGGCGTCCGGCCCGCGCCATAGTCGGCAGCGAAGGCGTCGATGATCTGCTCAAAGTCTGCTGTCAGGTCTAGCGGATACAGCGGCATGCCAAGGCGGTCGGCGACCCGCCGAGCGTCGACTGCGTCAGTGACGCTACAGCAGCCTTGATGACCGGGCCGGGCTGTCTCGCATTCAATGATCGGCAAGCCGTCAGCCGTTGGTACGGCGGGCTGCCCATGCCGCATGAAGACGCCAATGCATTCGTGGCCTGCCTCAACCAGCAGGGAGGCGGCGACGCTTGAGTCGACCCCCCCTGACATGGCAATGACGATGCGAGACATGAGTCACGGTGGGCAGAAAGCAGGGGAAGCGACCGCCGTAGCGGTGTCGGGAACGACTAGTAGGTCAGAACAGTCTCGACACGGTGGTCACCGAGCCGGTCGCGGCCACCAAGCCCTTCAAGTTCGACCAGGAAGGCACAGCCAGCCACGGTCGCCCCGGATGATTCCAGCAGTTTGACGCAGGCTTCCGCAGTACCACCGGTGGCGAGGACATCGTCGATCACCAGCGCACGAGCGGCGTCTTTGATGATGCCGCGATGCATTTCCAGGGTGTCGCTACCGTACTCTAGGTCATAGCTGTAACTGACGGTCTCAGCCGGTAGTTTGCCCGGCTTGCGGACCGGTATCAGACCGACCCCAAGCCGGAGGGCGAGCGGGGCGGCGAAGAGAAATCCTCGCGCCTCGACCGCCGCCACGGCGTCAATCTCGCCGGCCAGCCACGGGGTGGCGAGCTGGTCAATCGCTGCCGCAAAGGCAGCAGGTTCGGCGAGCAGCGGCGTGATGTCGCGAAACAGAATGCCCGGTTTGGGAAAGTCGGGCACCGCCCGAATGTGTGCAGTGAGATCCATGGTGTGAGGGTATCCCGATTAGGCTCCCCGCCGCAACTGCCGGGCGGGACGCATGGAGATGGTGGCCCGTGGCGTCCCCTCAATGTCAGCGGCCAGGCCAGCAAGGGTTTCGGATTCAATCTGCCGAACCCGCTCGCGGGTCAGCCCGAGCACACTGCCGATTTCTTTGAGCGTCATCGGTTCGCCTCCCCCCTCCAGGCCAAAACGCAACCGAATGATCGTCGCAGCCCGTTCATCGAGTTCGTCGATCCGTTGCAAGACATGCTGGAGCGTGTCTGCGTCAAGCATGACATCGGCGGGACTGCGGGCATTTTCGTCCTCAAGAATATCTCCGAGGGACCAGCTGCCGTCACTCTGGTCGGTTTGGGGGCCAGCCTGGTTGACCTCCATTGCCTTCTTGATGATTGGCAACTTCTTGCGGGCGAGGCCGAGCATACGGGCGACTTCTTCGGGCGTTGGTGTCCGCCCCAGGGTGTCGATCAGCCGCGACGATGCCCGTCGCCACTTCGACAGAATTTCGACCATGTAGGCCGGAATCCGAATGGTCTTGCCGTTGTTGATGAGTGACCGTTTGATCGACTGTTTGATCCAGTAACTGGCATAGGTGCTGAAGCGGGTGCCGACGGTCGGGTCAAAGCCCTCCACGGCACGAATCAGGCCGAGGTTGCCTTCCTCGATCAAGTCGGGCAGGGGCAGTCCACGGTTGGCATAGCCGCGAGCGATGTTGACCACGAGACGGAGATTCGCCCGGACCATGTGGTCACGGGCCTGAGCATCACCCTGCTGAATCCGGACGGCCAGTTCCTTTTCTTCAGCCGCTGTCAGCAGGGGGGTTTCATTGATGTCGCGAAGGTATGTTTCCATGAGAACTCACTGGGTGGAAGTGACGGACACGTTGGATGAACGCAGCAGGGGGTGGAGCCAACAACGTTCGTGATTGGGTGCAAACCGGTGCCGTGTGGCAACCCGGTCAGGAGCCACGGGTAAACGGTGGTGGGTCGAGGGGCGAACCCGCGTGAAGCGGGAGCACGGCATTCCCCGGCCGAAGATTGCTATCGACGCCACGACCGGAGTGGCTGCACAAGCGGGGCTGAAGAGGCTCCCTGCGCCGGTGGTGCCGGCTGTACGGCCAGAAAAGAAAGTTCTCGATTAGGCTGGCCGGTCGGGATGCTGACACCCCAGCCACCAGTCGAGCGTGACCAGTTCCGGGAGGGCACCCATCCGCAGCGGCACCATTGAGGTACCGATGCCCCGCGATACGTAGAGCGGTGGGCCGTTGTCACAGTACCAGCCGGCAACGTAGGAGCCGCTGCCCGGAGGAGTCACCAGACAGAAGCCAGCCGGTGCGATCTGACCACCATGCGTGTGGCCACTGAGCATGAGGGTCGCCGCTGGCCCCTGGATGGCCGGTAGCTGATCGCGGCTTGCTGGACAATGCGCTAGCAGGAGATGGTCCAGTTGTGGGTCGTGGGCAATGGAGCCAGTTGGCACCGCCGGCTGCCCACCCAGCAGGTCATCAAGTCCGCTGATGAGCAGGGGCTGCCCATCGTGCTCAATCAGCACGGTCTCGTTTGTCAGCAGTCTGAAACTGTGACGATCGAGCAGCCGTTGGAAGCTTGCGGGTGTGAGGCCGGCGTTGTATTCCCAGTTGCCCATAATGGCCAGCCGGTGCGGGGCCGCTGGCAGCAGGTCCAGAAATGCATGGAGGGGGCCGCTGCCGGCAGCCTGATCAAGGGCATCGCCAGTGAGCAGAATCATGTCGGGTGCGGCAGCCGTTACGGCCCTGAGCAGATTCGTTTCGAGACGGCCGATGCTTCGAATGTGGAGATCGCTCAGTTGCACCGCACGCAGTGGGCTGCGAGCGGGTTGGCCAGTTGGGCCAGGTGAGCCGAGGCTGAGTCGCGTGGTGGTGAGCAGTTGGGGCGCAATCGCGACCGACTCGGCCACGGCCCCACCGGCCAGCCCGCAGCCGGCAGCGAGTGACAATTTGAGCCATGTTCGACGGGAACTGGTTTGGCGGGAACAGTGGGGGTGGGGGCCTGACAGCACCATGAGGCGGCACTCCTCAGAACGAATGGAGGCAGGAGCCTCGTCATTTTGAGGAGTCCACTCAAGGCCGATTTGGCGGTGAGCCGCCGGTTTGGGCCGTACAGTGGTCAGGGGGTTTCGGGTCAGGGGGTTTCGGCCGAGGTGGGGGCCGCGTCACGGATGATCACGCTGTCGAGTTCATTGACGAGTGTCCGCCTGAGAAAGGCGAGGAGCAGCCGGCCAGCCTGGCTCGAAGCAGTCAAACCTGGTTCGTCGTCGGTGAGAATCAGCGTGCTATCGACTGCGACCGCTTCGAGGGCGGCGTGGAGCCGCTCGCTCTGACTGGCTGGAATGGCGGCGTCTGACCGCGGGTGAATTAATAGTGTGGGCGGGTCACCGGCTGACACATACCGGAGCGGACTGGCGGCCAGGGCGGCCTCACGTAACTCGGGCAGCGGGCCACCAATCAGCCGGCTCGCTGCGGAGGAGGCCCGGTCATGTTCGGGCCCGAGGGTTGGCAGATGGGTAATTGGGGACATGCCACAGATGGCGGCGACGCGAAAGCGACGGGGGGGGGCAGGGTCGTCGGCGGTCGTGCTGGAGCTGTCGTCGAGTCCGAGCAGCATGGCGAGGTGGCCCCCGGCAGCCTGACCAACCACCGCAATGCGAGAGGGATCGATGCCCCAGACAGCCGCATCGTGGATGATGCGATTCATGGCCTCCTGGCAATCGTCTCGCTGCGTTGGGAAGGTACTGGCCGAACTGGGGCGGTAGCCAATGCTGGCGACTGCGAAGCCACGGTCAGTCAGCCAGAGAATGGGACAGTCAGCCCGTGAGGTATCTGTCCAGTCACGTCCCGGTACCCAGATGACCAGTGGCAGCCGACCGGTGCGGCAGCCGCCTGGCAGGTGGAGGTTGAACCGTTGGGAGGCATCGCCCTTACCGTAGGGCAGGCCCCGATGGTCGATCCGCAGTCCGCTATGGGGTGGAACGGGTGCCTGAAGGTCAGCCGTTGTCGAGGGACCGTCGGGCGTGATCACCAGACCCCGCCGGGCAAGCCGCCGTTGGGCGCGCCGGGAAAGCCGTCGGCGTGGCGAGTTCGAACCAGCTGCCGACTCGGTACTCGGTCCGACACCAGCGGGTAGATCTCCAGCCGGACGGGGGTCGTCGCGGTAGAGCCGGGAGGCATGCTGCCCCAGTCCACCAGCTGCGACAAGATTCCCACTCCACACCAGTAGTGCCGCCCCGATCAGGCAGGCGGTGGGAACCGCAGGGCGGCAACTGCGATGGCAGAGCGAGCGAAGCACGTCGGGGGAGGACTCCGGCGGGTCGTGACAGCGGCGTGTCCTCTGCTGTGGAGACAGCGTCGGTCAGCCTGAACCACTCGAGCGTACCAAAGGGAGCACGCCGATGCGCCTGCCTGCCGGATGGCCCTCGTTTGCTGCGGGAAAACTACGGTAGCGATCAGGGTGGGTTGGCAAACTCCCCACCGCTGCGGGTGGCCAGCCCCTGCCAGATCTGCAAGGGAATGGTGTCGGTAATCCGGCGGGTTGAGCCATCGACCATGCCGGTGTTGACCAGGCCGCCGTGATGGCTGCGGGCAGTGATTGCCGCAAAGGTTTTTTGGGTGGCACTCTTGCCTTCCTGCTGCGAGTTGTAGTCGATGTTGTAAGTGCTGCCGCCACTGCTCAACGGCACGACCGTGTTCGGAGTGAAGGTGGCGGTGAACCCGGTGTGATGCACCCGACCGTCCGGCCACTCGGTGTGCCCGGTGTTGCTGTTTGTGTCAGGCCCGAGTTTGTTCTGTCCGCCACTGGCCAAGCCGGCGATCAAACTCGGATCAGTGGGGGGGTTACCGGCTGGATAACTGCCGCCCGGGTCAGTGGTGTTGCGGACGTATGGCGTGAAAGCCTTGATCTCACTGACGAGGAGCGTTTTGGAGAGCCCGTCAGTAAACATCTTGGCCCGGTAGCGGGAGTTGGGATGGAATGCCCCATTGCCCCCCTGGCCGGTTGCGGGGTCGTAGATGAACCAGGTGCCAAAGTTGAAGCCATAGTTGGTTGGGAAGACATAGTCGGCACCATTCTTGGTGCGGAAGACGCGGTTGACTTCACTGGGGCAGGCCAAGGTCTCGATCTCCGTGGCGGCCACGATGCTGCCGTTGCCGCCCTGATCCCAGGGTTGTTCCAGATCGATCTGGGACGCCACGCGATCCTCTTCGAGATAGGGCAGGATGCGGCCATGCACGCCCCAGGAACCGTTGTTGCTGGTGAAGGCTGTTCCAGGCGTGTGCAGCATGCTGGGAGGAAAGTGACCATTTGCCGAGGCATAGGTATGCGTCGCCAGGACGAGTTGGCGGAGGTTGTTACTGCAGGCCAGCCGCCGAGCCGCTTCGCGGGCCTGCTGAACAGCCGGAAGCAACAGGACCAGCAGCACCCCGATGATGGCGATCACCACGAGTAGTTCGACCAGCGTGAAGGCCGCCGGTGCTGGTGGGAACGCTGTCGGTAGCCGGCAGCCGCTGGTTCTTCGCAACAGACGCAGGTGGGAAGGGAGCGGCATGGTGAGGTTCGTTGCAGCGGGCTGTCTGAAAGCAACCTCGCTGCCTGGTTCAGGTGACTGCAGCGCTTCACACCACATTCTACGGCATCTGCAACGGTGCCCGTTTCGCTTCACGGAAAAATCACAAGTGGGGGGCTGTCGAGTTGGCGGGTGTAGTCATTACAAAACTGGATGAACTGCTGGTTGCTCTGGTCCTGCGCCTCCATGGTGGCGGCTCCGAAGCGGATGGCTGTCGTGATGGCGTGGTCGTCTGTCAGACCCAGCAGGCGGAGGCCAGCCAAGGCCTGCTTCACCCGGGGGTCGGCCGTGATCCGTGCCTCGGCGTCCGGCCGGGCATTCTGAGCGTCACCAGTGATGCGGTCACGCCAGAGGGTCGCCCAGCGGTTTGTTGTCGTCAGGACTTCAAACCGGCTCTCCACCACAACGGTGTGCTGAGTGAGGTTCGTCGTGACACGGGTCGCTCGGAAATGCCCGTCGTCGATCGCCTGGGCGCGAGCCGATTGCACCCAGCGATCCTCAGGAGGTGCTGCCGGCGTTGCAGGGTGTCCCCCTGGCTGGCCAGCTGGCTCGAGTAGGTTGCTGATTTCAGCTTGCAGCAACTGCGTGATCATCGGCAGCAGTGTTGCTTCGGGAGCGGCTTCATCGAGTCGCACCAAAACATCGCCGGTTCCCTGAAAACTCACCGGGGCCCCGTACGTGTGCTGGAGGAGTGCCAGGCGTGCCTGCCACTGATCATCGGACTGTGGGAGTGGGGGCAGCCGATCAACCAGAGACGGTGGCTGCTGCGTGGCATCAATGCCGGCCTTGGTCAGGGCGGTGGCAAGCCTGTTTTGGGGGAGGGTTTCAACGTCGTCGAGGTGTTCCTGCCAGCCCCATTGCACGAGCCGCCGCCACGCTGGGTCGGCCGGGGTGACAGCCCGGACGGAACGCTCGGGGATTCGGAGCCAGAGGAACTGAAACGGCGGGGGCGAATCGACGGCAAGCAATTGCTGAATCCGCGTCTGTTCACGCTGCAGAAAGACCCGCAGCGGATCGTTCTGTTGTGCCAGCGGTGAGGCGAGGAGGGCATCAAGCCGGTCGCTGAGCTGCCGCCACGCGGTCGCTGTCTGCTCGGCGGCTGTGTCAATGGCTTCCTGCGCCAGGGCGGGCTCCCGTGCCTCCAACCAGTTGCGTTGCACCGCCATCAGGAGGCCATCGGTCTCACGTCGATCCACCACTTGGCCCCAGAGGACCGTGCCGTCAGTGAGCCGGACACGATCAGTCCCTGACGCGATGGCCCAGTCAATGGGCATCAGTAGGAGCAACGCTGCAGTGAGCGAGGACACGGCACCACGCTTGTCAGCAGGAGTCATTCACTTCCCTCGCGCTGGCGTCATTGGCCTCATGCCTCTTGACGAGAAAATTACTGTGATGGTGGAGCGTCTCGGCGACGTATCGGCAGCCTCAATAAGAAGCATATTCCTTCGGTCTGATCCCGTCTAAAAACGCGCACAACAAAAGACCTGCCTCGGGAGTTCGGTGGTCTTCGTTTGGATTGCGGAACGTTGTTCTGCATGGCCATGATCCATTCCCAAGGTCGATGTTTGGGTTTCCTGTCGCGACGAGCGTTGCCTTCGGTTTGGCAGGACACTCCCCCAGCCACTCCTGCTGATGTCGCGTATTCCAGCTGTGCGGAGTTGCTCTTCCATGGTGAGGCACTCTGCGGATTCTCGTCAGCCGAGGGTTGGAGCGGTGGGCGGTCAGATAGACAGAGACCGCAACATATGCCAGCAATGCGACCAGCAAACTGCCAACTGCCAGTGCAGAAGTTGGCCGTCAGTAATCGCTCCTGGACATGCGGTCACGCCGGAGCGGGGGCGACAGGGTCAGCGGCCTCGCGGTGGGCGGCGGCCAAGAGGGCCGGCCGGTCGAGTGGGCAGCCGGCGCCGGTTCGTGACAGGATTGTGACAAACTCGAAGATGGGCGTTGCCCAGAAGCCTGCTTCCCGCAGTGCGAGGATCTCCATCGCGTTGAGGTCACTCGTAATCAGCCGGAAGCTCGAGGGGGTAAAGACCCAGGCGTGACAGTCTTCATAGCCGCTGGCATTACGGAATCGGTGGCAGGCGTTCATCGCGGCAGTGACGTGATTGGGGAGGGTAAAGCGACCTGCTGGGACGTCAGGTGAGGGGGGCTCGAGCTCCGCGTAGTTGGCCACGAAGTCAAAGGCTGAGCCAGGTGAATGTTGCGTTCGTCCTTCAAAGTGGGCCTGCAAGACGCTACCGGTGGTCGAGGCGGGCCGGAAGAAATCAAAGCACCGGCGCCTGTCAGGCACAACCAGCACGAGCTGGCCGGTGGGCGTGAGCGTCTTCTCGCACTCACGCAGAAAGCCGAGCATGTCGGGGGTGTGTTCAATGACGTGCGAGGCGACGACCACATCGAACTGGCCTTCACCGACGAGCTGTGAGAGAGGCTCACCCCGCCAGATGTGGGTCACCTCTTCGATTTTGGTGAGGTCGATATTGGGATTGGTTGCGTATTTGGCTCGGAGACCTGCGGCGTCCATGTAGTCGACCGTCTCGACCGCATGGCCCATGGCCCTGGGTAGCAGTGGGTCGTAGCTGGGGCCGATCTCAAGACAGAGCCCTGATGCGTCGAAGAGGCTGCGGATTTCGTCACCGCGCGAAATGGTATAGCTGAGGGTGTCCATGACTCGTGTTTGTCCGAACTCGTGGAAGTGATCTGTGTTGTACAGATCAGCATGGGAGTGCCGTCGCGTATCGACAGGGTTCTCGTCAATCAAACAGAACGAAAGGAAATCCGGCTGCTCGGCCGCTGCGGCATCAGCGAGCCATTGCCCAAGGGAACGTGTCGGCAGCCTCGCCGAAACGACCGGTCAGGGGAAAGACCAGCCGTGGCAGGAAGTCACCATAGACATCCGCGAGAAGCCTCCCGAAATGCCCTTGCCTGGCCTGCCGATGATACGTAGTTTCCCGTGACTATTCGATCTCCAGCAGCCTCTGCTCGGAACTGCTGAAAGGACCTGTGATCACTGGTCACACCACTGGAAAAGGCAAGAACTCCACGTGAGAACAGGCAGTTTTTCCGATTCGCCTGCAGGGCAACACGTCCGGCACAGCTTTTCCTATTACGAGAGGCGGTCCTTCCAGTTGAAACCAACCCCATTCTCCTGGCTGGATGAGTCGACGAGTCATTGCGCGTAGGGAACCACGGACGATGCAAATTGGACGATCAGTAGCCACTGTCAGCCAGCGGATTCCGGGTCTTGGGTTTGCCGTGCGGCGCATCCAACACCAGCTTCGTCGTCGTCGCGCAGCACGGCGTCTCCACCGGCTCGCTCTTGGGGACGGCATTGTCCCCCAGCCGAAGCACATGGCGGGCTGGTCCGCCACACCTACTGAGTACGCCACCTGGATCGCCACGCTTGAAGTTCCGAATGAGCGTCTCCGTTTGCCCGGTGGCGGGTCGCCATCTCCGGATGCCGAACCCGTCTTCAGTGTTCTCATTCCGGTCTATCGGGTGAAGCGGGAGTTTCTTCGCCGGACGCTCGACTCGCTGCGTCACCAGCAGTTCACTCGCTGGGAGGCCTGCATTGCCTGCGCGGATGCGGGCAGCGCGGAGACGCGACAATTGCTTGAGGAGTACGCCACCCGTGACGACCGCTTTCGTGTCGAGTTTCTCGCTACTAATGGCGGCATCTCGGCCAACTCAAACGCCGCTCTGGCAATGGCTCGCGGAGCGTTCGTCGCGCTTCTCGATCACGATGATGAACTCGCTCCGTTTGCGCTGCAGCGGATGCACGAGGCGATTGCAGCGGAAGCCGATGCCGACTTTCTTTACTCTGACAAGGACAGCATCGACGAGGACTCAACACTCCGGCAAAACGCACTTTTCAAACCTGCGTGGAGTCCCGAGATTCTCTTCTCAGTCAACTATCTGACCCACTTCAATGTGATGCGAACCAGTCTGGTCCGGGAACTTGGCGGGTTTCGCAGTGAGACCGACGGGGCTCAGGATTGGGACATCTTTCTCAGGGTCTGCCACCAGTCTCGGCGAATCGTGCGGGTTCCGGGTGTCCATTACCACTGGCGGATTCACGCTGCCTCGACCTCAACCGGCATTGATGCCAAGCCGTACGCCCTCGCGGGCCAACTGCGGGCCCTTGAGGACCATGTTGATCGGCTTGAGCTGCCAGCCCGGATTGTGCCCAACGACGACTCCGGCTTCCAGGTCTGTTGGCGGGGAGATGCCGTCGGAGCCACCCACCTGATTATCAACGGCTACGCGGCTACCCCTGACGCAATTCAACGGGTTGCTGGTCTGGCTGCCACCGCAGCGGCTCACCGGGTGACGCTCATCTGCGAGCCGGAGGTGGCCAAAATGGTCGACCGGAGCGTTGGGCCCACAGTCGAAGTCGTCAGCGGTCCGGAACAGGATCGGATCACGATTATCAACGAACTCGTGGCAGCCAATCGAGAGGTGACCAGGGCTGTCGTGCTGCTCTCGGCCGCTACCATCGACCTTACTTCCGGTTGGCTGGCTGAACTGGCTGGCTGGGTCACCGGCCACCCGGAGATCGGCTTTGCCAGCGGTTTGGTGCTGGACGCAAAAGGGCTCGTGGTTGAAGCAGGACTGATAGTCGATCGGTTCGGCACCGGCTCGCCGATGTTCCGAGGCAGTCCGTTGCGGCAATGGGGCTGGTTTGGTGGCCCGCTTTGGTATCGCAACTGCACGGCTGCCTCGCCCTGGGCCCTGGCAATCAATGCCGACGACTGGGTGGCAGCTGGGGGTCTCGACGAGCGGCTCAGCTGGCAGTCAGCCTGCATTGAGCTCTGTCGGGCGATCGGTCGGACCGGCAAGCGGGGGGTTGTCGATCCGCACGCCCGCGTGACCCTTGAGCCCGGCCCACTCCCGCCGGTGCCAGACTTCCACGACAGCCTGCGGGACGATCCCTACTTTCATCCGGCGTTTGCCTCGGTGGTGCCGCTGGCCCTGAGGGTCGGTGATCCTGATGCCCTCTTCGAAAGTAGGCCGAGTCGGCGGTTGCCGAAGCTGTCGCTGCCCCGCTGGTCTCGTTCGTGCCCGCCCGCTGGTCGCCCCGCTCCGGCGGCTCCCGGCAGCTACGCCGCTGATGCGTTGGCCCTGGCCGGCATCAACAACTGCACCCTCGCCGAGCTTCAGGTGCCGCAGCAGCATCCGGAGCGAGTAGGCCGTGGTGCCGGGGCCGGCTGGTGCAACTGGTTCCTGCCCCCTTTCGACAACCCCTATTACGGCGGCGTGATGACCATCCTGCGGTTTGCCGACTATCTCAAGCGGACGCAGGGAATCGGCCAGCGGTTTCTGATCTGTGGCGGCTGCGACGCCACCGCGCTTGCCGAGAAGATCACTGCCGCCTTCCCGGCGCTTGCCGGGGCGACTGTCCGGCCGCTCGACTCAGCCGAGGCGATCCAGGTGATTCCTCCGGCTGACTACTCGATTGCCACGCTCTGGACCACCGCCTACGTGCTCCAGAAGGTTCGCAATACCGGGCTGAAGTTTTACTTCATCCAGGACTGGGAACCGCTGTTTTATCCGGCCGGCTCCACCTCGGCCCAGGCCGAGCTTACCTACGAATTCGGCTTTTACGGCATCACCAACACCCGCACGCTGCGGCGGCTCTATGAGGAGGAACACGGCGGCGTGGCGATCCATTTTGCTCCCCAGATCGACCCGGCCATTTTTCATGGCAGCCCGCTGCGGTCTGACACCGGCTCGCGGCGGCTTTTCTTTTACGGTCGTCCAGGTCACCCCCGCAATGGCTTCGAACTGGCGGCGGTGGCCCTCCGTGAGCTCAAGCAGCGGCTCGGCGATCAGGTCCAGATTCTCTGTGCCGGCTCCCCCTGGAATCCCCGACAGTACGGACTTGATGGGGTGATCGAAAGTCTGGGTCTGCTGCGCTATGAGGAAACAGCGGAACTGTATCGTTCCTGTCACGTCGGTTTTGTGATGATGATGACCCGACATCCCTCGTACCTGCCCTTTGAGTTCATGGGCTGCGGTGGACTGCTGGTCTCCAATGACAACCGGGCTAACCACTGGCTCCTCGAGGACGGTCGCAACTGCCTACTCGCACCGCCGAGCGGCCCAGCCATCGCCGAGCGGCTGGCATATGCGGTGGAAAATTTTGATGCGCTGCTGCCCGTCCGCCAGGCCGGTTGGGATCTCATCCGGCGGCGACACTCCGACTGGGATAATGCTCTCGCTGGCGCCTGGGAATTCATGGAAGGCCAGGCGGATGCAGTGATCCGCTGCTCCGCCTGAACATCTGCACTGCTTTACTCTGACCGCCCACGGCATGAACACGTCCGCCGTCAAATCAGCGATTGTGCGGGATGAGACTGTCATCCTGCAGGCCCGCGACAGCATTTTTGGCGATCAAGCATTTCTCTGTACCCGTGGTCGGCGCCATCTGCTGCTCTCGGCAGAGCGGCTCGTTGAGGTCGGCTTTCGCTGGCCTGAAGACCTAGAGCAGACCAGTGAGCGAATGCTGCGGAGCTTTCGCCCGGCCGGGCCGGTTCCCAGCCCAACGCCAGTCTGGCCACCGGTCGACAGCATGGGAATGCGTGAATGGCTGGCCACTACCATTGCCGGTACTGGATTGGAAATCGGTGCTGGGGCGTCGCCATTTCCGGTGCCGCTGCACTGCCGAGTGCTCTATGGAGACCGACTCTCCTATGAACGTCTCACTGCCGAGCCCTACCCCGGGCAACGGAAATGTGATCTGGTCGTGCCCGAGATCTTGACCGAGTTCGATGAGATCAGCGGCGTCGCCGACGAGAGCCTCGACTTCCTGATCGCTTGCCACGTCATCGAGCACACCCGCAATCCGATTGGGTCGATCGCCGCGGCCCACCGGAAACTCAAGCCAAGTGGCCAACTGTTGTTAGTCATTCCGGACAAGGAGCAGACGTTTGACCGCAACCGACCGGTCACCACCCTCGACCACCTCCTTGAGGATTTCCACAGGCCTGATCGGCAGCGGGACCTTGATCACTATCGAGAGTTCTATCGACTCGCTTTTTCGGTTCCGCAGAACGTTCTCGAGGAGACGGCTCGGCAGAATTTTGTCGAAGAGTATGCGATCCACTACCACGTCTGGACCCATGACACCTTCGCGGCCATGCTGGCTGCCTTGCCGGCGACGGCCGGGCCGTGGGGTTCTGTTTGGACGCACCCGGGAGTTGGCAATGCCAGTAATGAGTTCTATGCCCGACTGGTAAAGCCCGCCTGACAACCTCTGCAATAGACCTGCATTCCCACAGTAGGTGGAGACAACACGTATCGTGGAAAGCTTGAGTTGGCCACCCAAGTGTCCCAGCAAACGAATTGAACGAGCCTGCTTTCCCCAGCCAGGCAGCCACCACCTGGGAAATCTGACCATGAACCGCGTTGCAAAATTGCTCGAAGGATGCTGTGTTGAGTCGACCCCTGGGCTTGAGTTTGGCCCATTGGCCAACCCGCTGGTGAAGAAAAAACAGGGACCGATCTTTTACGTCGATTACGCCGACTCCGAAACGCTGCGGGAAAAATCCCGTAACGATCCCAACGTCGATCGAGAGGCCATCGTCGAGGTTGATTTCAGTCTGGCTGACGGTCCGTTGACGGACACCAGGGGCCCTTTGGCTATGCCCTGGCCTCTCATGTGTTTGAGCACCTGCCGAATCCACTGGGGTGGCTACGGGATGTGGCAGATCTCCTGGATCCGAGTGGCCTGGTGTCACTGGCGATCCCCGATCGCCGCTACACGTTTGATTTCTTTCGCAGCGAGACGACCGTCGCCCAATTGGTTGCCTACGATCTGGAGCAGCTCTCCAGACCAAGCCTCGTCCAATTGGCAGATCACTTCTACAACGTGCGGCAGGTCGATACCGCCGCCGCCTGGGAAAAGCCGCCGTCGTCGGCTGAGGCCGCCCGGCACCACGAGGACGGCCAGGTCGAATGGATTCTGAATCAAGCTGGCGAGGGAGCCTATCAAGACTGCCACTGCACCGTCTGGACGAGCGACCAATTTCTGCAAACGCTGCCGACCGCGCTGCGGCTCCGCCGGCTGCCGCTTGAGATCGCGCGGATTCATCCGCCGGAGCAGTACAGCAACGAGTTCATCGTCCAGCTGCGGCGGATCCCCGGTTGTAAAACTGCCGAATCGTCCTGATCACCTTCCCCACGTCATCATCGGTGAGCCTAGGGTGCAGGGGAATGGACAGGGCTTCGGCGTTGGGCC
>WTHB01000187.1 GCA_011523305.1 Planctomycetaceae bacterium
GTGCCGGGAAGGACTCCGCGGGAGACACCATCACTCGCAGCTGCGGGCAGGCTCCCTGCCATTCGCAGCCCCATGCGATCACTGGAGGACAGGGCCCGCAGGGATGCCTCGGGAAGCGCGGCTATCGCGGGCTGGTCTGGCTCGGAGGGAATAAACCGCAGCGTTGTCCTGCCGCCCGGCGGCGTGATTGGGATCAGCGAAGGAGAGAGACTCCACGAGTGGTCGGCAACGAGGTGCGCCGGCTGGTCGACGTGAAGCTGGTCGCCTGCAGCGAGTGGTCTGCCCGAAAGACCACCAAAGCCGCCAGGCAGATAGGTGCTTCGGCTGCCAAGAATCCGGGGCACCGTCAGGCCGCCGGCAATGGCCAAATAGCCACGGCAACCCGAGGCAAGGTGACCGAGTTCGAGGAGATCACCCGCTTGCATGGCCAGCGGTCGCAGCGTGGGCAGGCCGGCGAGGCCGCCGCCAGCGATGGCGATCGTGGTCGCGGCTTCGAACCGCAGCGTCGGGCCGGTTAGGCTGAACTCTAGCACGGCAGCGGTGTCCTCATTTCCAACCAGCAGGTTTGCCAGCCGGGCCGACAGTCTGTCGGCCGCACCACCGCTGGGAACACCGGCAGCCCGGTGCCCCGGACGGCCTAGGTCCTGCACTGTGGTCAACAGCCCCGGTGTCAGCACGGTGGCGACGGGCCGAGCCCGCTGGGCCGGAAGTGGGACGACCGCTGGCGGTGGCGTCGGCGTTGGTCGCTCGGCGGTCTCTCGGAACCGCAGCCGGTCGCCAACGTGCAGCCGGGCCGGCTGCGGGGCGGTGACATCGAAGAGCGGAAAGTCGGTCCGGCCAATCAACTGCCATCCCCCCGGCGTGGCGAAGGGATAGATGCCGGTCTGGCTGCCACCGATGCCGACTGAACCAGCCGGGATGCGGGTTCGCGGGGTCGCTCGCCGGGGCGTGGCGAGCTGCTCATCAAGTCCTGCCAGATAGGGGAAGCCAGGCGCGAAGCCGATCGCGGTGACGAGGTAGTCCGGCCCAGTGTGGAGACGAATCAGCGTCTCCATGCTGATGCGGTGGTGCCGGCAGACCGCATCACAGTCGGGGCCATCATCAGCCCCGTAGCAGACGGGAACCTCATGGGTTGTGCCACCGGTGGAGCTCATGACGACAGTGTGCACCACCTCTGCGATGTGGGCTGTCAGGTTGGCCAGGCTGCTGATCACGAGGGGGTCGTAGACGACGGTGACGCAGTCTGGTGATGCGATGACATCGACGACCCCGGGCAGGGCCGCAGCCCTTACGGCCTGCGTCCAAGCCGCAAACTGCGGTGCACGTGCTTCCGCCGACAGAGAAAGATTCGCCGGCCGAATGACGATCGTGGTATCACTAGAGTGATTGATTCGTGGGAGATCGGCCATGCCTGTTCTCACTCACTTACGAGTCACTGTCGTCGGGCGTGGCCGGCGTGTCGTCAGGGGTGTCCTCCGGTGGGTCGTCAAGCATTTTGGCGAAGTTGAATTCATCGGCACCAAAGCCATGCTTCAGCGAAAAGCCGCCGTCGTCATCGGGTGCCGGGGTGGCGGGCTGTGGAGCAGGCCGAGGACGATCGGCCGGCGTGCCCTGCGGGCGGCTGCGGAGTTTTTCGGAGACATTCGCCAGCCACTCGTCGCTGGGGAACTGATAGGGGCGGAATTTTTCCAGCGTGCCCGTCTCCTCGTGGACGAACAGGGCCCGCTGTTCGCCGAGTCGGCCGGCAGCCGGGTTTTCCACCAGTTGGCTCGAGTCGGTGCCGCTCATCTGGAAGAGCACTCGCAGTTCAAACTCCTTGAGTGTGTTCCGCTCGAAGGTGCGTTGCAGGTTGGTCAGAGAGTCGCACCAAATGATGGCATGCACCCCCACTGTTGGACCGTCCTTGAGAATGGTCACGAGGTTCTGGGCGGGACTTGCCTTCTGCTCGCCTGACATCGAGAAGCCAAAGTCGTTCTCGTCACGGCGGCATTCACGGAATCGGCCCAGGTCACGGATGATGACAAACACACTTTCGGCATCGAGAATCTGCTCGTCGAGCCGACGCTGCACCTCGCCGGCCAGGTCAGCGAAGGCGTCGGCCACGCCGAGCCGCCCGACCGTTTCGAGTTCATGAGGCAGGAACTCCGTCAGCCGGCTGATCATGGTTTCCGGGTGCTCTTCGGCAATCGCCGGCTCCAGCAGGACGAACCGGGCCGCCTTGCCGATGCTGCCACCGGGGTGCGGGTCACTGCCGGCGGCCAGGCTGACGGTCGCCATTGCCAGAATGCGGGTCGCAAGGTCTTCCCGCTGGCCGACAATGAGCAGGTTGGTGCCACCCTGCCGTCGGAAGGTGGCAACGGTGGGGTCCTTGATGGCAATGGCATCGCCGAGCCAGGCCAATGGGGCGATGGCGGGTTTCCCGCCAATCGTGCCAGCGTCGAGCAGTTCGCTGAGCAGACGGTTGGCTGCAGGGTCAGCAGCCTCGTTTCCGTCAAAGACCAAGCGGGGGAGCGCCGGAATGTCGCTGCGTGAATCAGCAAGAGCGCGGAGTTTGCCGAGAAATTTCTCCCGCCGCTCTTCGCCGAGCCAGACCACCTGGAACGGGTGGTTGCCCTCGATCATGCCGTTGGCGTCGTTGTAGATCGCCTCACCCGGTCGGGTGAGGAGCCGGGCCGCCGTGTTGTCTTCGCTGAGAATCAGACTGCTGTCGGCCTCGTTGCACTGCAATGCCACTCGGACTGCCATCTGGCCCATGGTTGCCCTCGGCAGGCTGTACGAGCCACCCAGGGTCTGCGAGCCGAGCAGGACGTGCATGCCGAAGGCACGGCCCTGACGGACCAGCCGGTCGAGCACCAGCGAGCAGTCCTGAGCGAGTTTGTCGTCTTCGACAAAAAGTTCCTGAAACTCGTCGATGATCAGCATGATCCTCGGCATCGGCTCAGGGTGGCCGCTAGCACGGTAGCCAGCCAGGTCCTGTACCGACAGATCGCGGAACAGGTCGCCGCGTCGCTTTAGTTCCCGGTCGAGTTGTTGGAGGACCGAAAGGCCAAATTCACGTTCGCTTTCGATGGCAATGACGCGGGCGTGCGGCAGGCGAAAATGGTCGTAGAGTTTGAACTCAACGCCCTTTTTGAAGTCGATGAGATAGAACTGGATTTCGTTTGGGCTGTAGATCAGCGACAAGTTCGTGATCAGGGCGTGCATCATCGTCGACTTCCCGGAACCGGTCTTTCCCGCGATTAGCACATGCTGGCTGGTGCCCTTGCCGAGTTTCATGGACAGGGTCTTTTTCGCGCCGGCTGGACCCAGGGGCACGACAATTTCCTTGGCGGTGTCACCCGTCCACCAGGCGTCTTCCGGTGGGGCCACCCGCTCGAAGGGCACTTCGACTCGCTTGGCCGCGACCGCCTCCTTGCCGACCCGCTGCACAATCTTGGTGAAGGTCTGGTCATCTGGAGCGGTTTCAACGGTCAGCGGCCACTTGGAAAACTCCGGGTCGTTCCAGGTGAAACTGCCATCTTTCAGCAGGATCGTGGTGGCATAGGACTGGAGTTCCTCAAGGCTGAAGTTCGAGGGCGGGGTCTGTGAGGTGTCGATTGAGATAATGGGAATCACGCCACAGCGGGCCCCGGAACTGGCAATGCTCGCCAGCCTGCGAACGGCGGTCTCAGTGAAATTGGCCGGGAAGTTTGCGATGACCACGAAGCGGTAGGGTTCGGGAACCTCTGCCTCAGCGTTGTAGTCACCGATCGAGGCATACTCGTTCCGGAGGTATTTCTGGATCACCATCTCCATCTGTTCCGTCACGATGCCAAGCCGCTCTTCGATCTGTCCTGGCTCGGTCCAGATGCGGCTGGAGACCAGTTGCTCGTCGTGATCGGCAAGATGCATGAAGCCGGCGAACTGCTTGCCGAGACCCAGGGGGTCGATGATGGTGAACAGGCTCTGCCCCGGCGGCAGTCCGGAGGCAATCCGCAGCATCAGTGCCTGGATCAAGGCGGAGGCGTGTTCCTTCTGGTCGGGCGGCGTCTTGATCAAAAGGGCGGCATCGTCAGGGAAGGTGGTGAACGCCGGCTGCTGCCAGCGTTCGGGCCCGAATTGATTGAGTTCCGCGTGGCTGGAAACACCACCGGGGATACCCGCAAGCGAAAGGTCGAGCTGGCCAAACCGGAGCCCGGGCGGGGGCGTGGTGGGCAAGGCAGCTGAGCCGTCGGCAAGGTCCTGCCAGCTGCGGAAGGCGTCGCGGTCGACCGCCTCAGCGGCGGCATAAATCTGCGTGGTCTCCTCGCGGGTGGTCCGCCAGGCGGCGGTCATGTCGGCCCATCGGGCCGTGCGCTGCTCCTCAATCGCCGTGAGTTGCTTTTGCTGGCGGGCTTCGATGCGAGTGATCTCTTGGTCACGCTTCTGCTCGGCGTCTGCTATTTTGGGGGGATAGGTTTCGTCGAGAACTTTCAGCCCGCGTGCCTTCTTCTCGTCAAGCGCAGTGCAGCCAATCTGATACTTCTGTTCGAGGGTGCGGATTTTTTCATCCCGTGCGGACGTTTGCGAAGCCGAGGCGTCTGCCATGGCCCCGTGGCGGTCTTGGGCCTCTTTTGCATGGCGGGCGGCGAGACGCTCTAGGTCACGCTCAAGCTTCTCGGCGACCGCGGACAAGGCAGCTGCATGACACTGGTCGAGCCGGTTGCAGGTTGCTGCCAATTGAGTGACCAGCGTTGCGGCCTCGGTCCGAGCCACCCCTTTTTGTCGTTTCTGCCACATCAGCCCGAAGCCAATGCCGGCAACCAGGGACACCCCGGCGGTGATGGCGGCGATCAGCGCCTTACTGCTCATGTCCATCGCCTGCAGCCCAAAGAACGAGCCCCCGCCCACCGCCACGGCGGCCAGGACAGGGATGACAAAGACGAGGGCGGTTGTCCGGTCATCAAAGGCGCGGGCACTGCGAAGTTGCCGCAGGGCCTTGGCCTCGGCAGTGACGGTATCGGTCAACTCCTGGAAGTGGACGAGCAGGTCCTTGCCTGTTGGCAGGGGAGGGTCGAGCGGCGGGGCCGTGGCGGCGGTGTCAGGAGGGACCTCAGCGTCCGCGTCGGAGGCTGGCGTGTCGTCCGATTCAGCCGGCGCGAACGCGATCTCAGCGGCGTTGCTCACGCCCCAACGGGTGAGCAGATCCTGGGTGCGGCTGAGGTCGTCAGCGATGGTGGTTCGAGTGGCATTGAGCTTCTTCTCGGCGGCCGCAGCTTTTTTTCGCGTGTCTTCCTGTTTGGCCTTGAGTTGTTCACCGACAGAGATCGCCTCGTATTCGAGGTCTTCGGTCCGCTCCTTCTCGCCCGCCTGCCATTCGCGGGCAATTTTGTCTTTCAGCGTTTCCAACTGCTGGTCGAGGGCCTGCCGCTCAGCCTCAACCTGGCCTTCCAAGCGGGTTCGGTCGCGGATGAAATCGGCCTTGAGAGCGGCGGTCTCCTTGTCACATTGGTCTCGGACTTTCGCCAAGGCTGCCGCTGCCGCCTTTTTCAGTTTGGTGGTGGCCGCGTCGGATTCGCTGCTGATTTCGGTTTCGAGTGTGACGCGGGTGGCCGCCTCCTGACGCAACCGGGCCATCTGGTCGCGGAGCAGATTGCGGTCATAACAAGACCTGTACAACGGGGTGGATGAAGGCTGTGAGGTGGTCGAATCAGGTGCAGTCATGGCGTCTGAGAGTGGAAAAGGTGGGGAGATTGGCAGCCACGCTAGAACATGCCGCCATCGCTGACGTCGCGCTCAGCCCGGTCCAGGACCTCGGCAAGCCGCCCGATGGCTTCGAGCGTCTGCTTTACATCGGGCGTGAGGGGCATGATGTTCTCTTCGTGGAACTTGCGGGCGGTGGCGTCATCCCAGGTGTCGCGAGCATGTTCCCATTTGATGCCGAGCTGCTTCAGGGCCAGGGCCAACTTGGCTGCACCACTGGAGAGGTCGCAGGATCTCATGATGCCTCTCCGTCAGCGGGCGGATTGGGGGTGTCGAGCGTGGCGGCGTCCGGGTCGGTGGCCTCATCGAGCTGGCGGGTGACCGAAGCAGCATCACCCGTGCCGCCGGTTTCGCTGCCTGTCTGGGGGCCGCTGACGGTCCGGTAGTGATCGAGCGCCGTGATCATTTTTTCGAGCCGGCCAATGGATCGGGGGCAGTCGACGTCGATCACCTCTCGGAAGCGGACCAGACGGACGCAGGCCTCACGGAACTGTTGGAGGACGACCGGGGTCCACCGCCGCACCAGTTCGGCCTTTTCTTCAGCCTGCTGCAGCCGCTTCCGCGCCTTCTCCAGGTTTTTCTTCTCTTCGGCGCAGGACGGCGTGTTGTCTCCCACCTTCTTGTAGGCCCGACAGTGTTCCAGGTCTTTGATCGCCTGGTTGACCGCCTCGGCAGCCCGACGGATTTCGGCCTTCCAGTAGCCGGCCCGGTCGACGGTGATCCAGTCGATCCCCCGTTGCCCCTCGATTTCGATGTCGGCCAAGGCCTGGCCCGACTCATGCGCATAGGCGATCAACGCCTGCTTGACGAAGGCGAGGGTGTCGGTCGATTTGACATCAGCCTGCGAGGACATGAAGGCCCGGGAGCGTTAGCGTTGCTGCTGGTATTCCTCGACCCGTTCCGCCTTGCGGATCAGGTAAGGCACATATTCGCCGGTCGATTCGACGAACCGGGCAAACGTGGTGAGCTGCTGCTCGAATTCTTCGGCAAACTTCTGGTGTTCCTGGTCGCGCCAGCTTGCTGAAAGAGCCTGCAGCTGCCGTTGGACGGTCTGCATCTGGGCGAGCACCTCGGTGCTGAAATGCCGCAGTCGCGAGGCAAAGCGGCGGAGTTCCTGTGGGTCGACAATGGCCTGTCCCATGGCGGTATCCTCTCAAGTGTGGCCCTCGGGCCGAAAGCGGCCTTGGCCGCGGAGCGGGCGAACCAACTCGCCATCGTTCCCTCCCTGCTATCCTAACGGGTGGACCGAGGCTACGGGAACTGTGGCTTCTTGGTTGCAGGCCGTCGGCTGATTTGACGGCAGAGACAGTTCGAGTCGTATTCCCCCAAGAGAGAGCACCATCATGAGCCAGCAGCCGTCCGCGCCCCCCGCCGCCCACCGCCCCGCTGGAGGCCGTCCGGGTGCCGCCGCTGCGGTTGACGAGACGGTCGCGGTCGAGCCGGCCAGCGGCTGGCACTGCACGCACTCGTTCTACCGGTTTGATCGAGCAATCCTGGCGGCTCTGCCGGAGGCACAGCGACGGGCCGGGATGGAGGCGTTTCAGGCAACCCTGAACGACCAGACGGACCGTCCGGTACGGCTGCAGCAGTGGATTGTTCCCGGCCACAAGGCCGACTTTGCGGTGATGGCACTCGATCCGTCGCCCCACGCGGTTGATGGGGTGCATCAGCGTCTGTTGGCCGGACCCCTCGGTCCAGCGATTGTGCCGACCTACTCGTTCGTTGGGCTGACGGAGGTCAGTGAGTACCTGCCCACGGCGGAACAGTTCGCTGCCAAACTAATCAGGCAGGGTGAGGATCCTGAGAGCCCCAGTTTCCAGGCCCGGGTGAAGGGCTATGCGGCACGCGAGCCGGCTATGCACCAGGCCCGGCTTGAGCCCGACTTCCCCCCCTGGCCCTGCGCCTGTTTCTATCCGATGAACAAAAAGCGGAAAGTCGGCGAGAACTGGTTCACGCTGCCGTTTTCCGAACGCAGCCGGCTGATGGCTGAACACGGTTCCAGCGGCATGAAGTTCGGTGGCAAGGTGAGCCAGTTGATTACCGTCTCGGTGGGCCTCGACGACTGGGAGTGGGGAGTTACGCTCTGGGCCCGGCGGCCTGAGTATCTCAAGGAAATCGTCTACACCATGCGGTTTGACGAGGCGAGTGCCCGCTATGCGGAATTCGGGCCGTTCTACACCGGCTACATCGCTACCCCTGAAGAGATCCTCAAGCACTGCCGCCTGCAGGACTGAATTGTTTGCAAGGCGCGGGTCAATTCGGTGACTGGGGCGTGACGGCTGGATCGCCAGCGTCCGCTGGCCTGGCCTGGGCTCTGCTCAAGATCAGCTCGACGGGGGTGCCACTTGGTGGAACCCGTTCGGCGAAGGCTTCGAACAGGAGGGCCTCGTTGGCCTGGGAACTGGCAATCGGTAGGTCGAGCATGGCGGTCGGGAAGTTTGAGACGCAGACCAGGTCGCCGCCATCGGCCTGGTAATACTCGGTGCCATCCCGCGGGTCCTTCCAGAACTGGCTGCCCGCGAAGACCCAGTGCGTGTCGAGTTGGTCGCCAGTCCGGCTGTCACGGACCCATTCTTGGGCGGTCGCGCGGCGGGTGGTCTCGCCTTCCTGCCAGATCACCTCAATGGCCACGGGGTCACCGGATGCTGGGGTGTAGCCGTCGGCAAAAGATGCGGGCTGCCCCGACTGCAGGCCAATTGCCAAGAGCGCGGCATGCACGAGCCTAGCCGGTGCGTCGACGGCGACAATCGACTCGTGTTCCTTGGTCTCTTTTGGGCAGGCAAAGAACTCAATCGGGCCGTCGTCGAGCGCAATCCGGCCTCCGACAATCACGCGGCTCGCGGCGAGGTCGACCCAGACTGCATCGGCCGGGGACAGCCGGCGAAGCTCGGGGTGAGGGTCACTCGCGGCAGCCGTCCCTGGCACCAGGGTGGCAAGGGCCAATCCGGCCAGGATGGTTCCCAGCCGGAACGTCTGTGATTGGGGCAGGAAGCGGGGCTGAAACATCGGGGGCTGCGTTCCTGTCAGGATGTGAATTGCCGCAGGGCTGGCTGCGAACTGGAGAACTGGCTGGTATAGTCGGTGCGTCTGGCCACCGCCTTTGGGGCGATTCGAAGAGTATCGCATGCCAGCAGACGGTGCCGATACGCCGGTTTCCACCCGTGAAAGCTGGCGTGGGTTTGAGGATCTTGTGAGGAGACGTGGGATGGCGAGTGTTAAACAGAAGAAGCGACCGAAGGCCCCAGCAGCGGTCGTTCCCAATGGCGAGGTCACCCCGTCTCCTGCGGCTGTTCCGCCAGTCGTTCCCGCTCCGGTGGTCCGCAAGCGTTCCGCCTCTCGGCAACGCCTGAAGCGAGACCGGTTGGCCGAACATCTTGAGCGAGCAGTTGGCCTGGCTGTCGACAAGCCAGTCACCCGGCGGCTGAAGCAACTGGCCCGGACCCTTACCGGCAAGTCGGCCAATGACCGCAGGCGAACGCATGGGGCCAGCCTTGTTGCTGAGTGCCTTGATGCAGCTGCCACCGCTTCCGGGGCTGATCGGTGGGCCACCTGTGAGGCCGTGGCCTGGAGTGTGGCCTGGCTGATGCGACGCGGGGAGGGTGACGCTGCCCTTGGTGAACTGCTGGAGCGGGTTGTCCACTTGGCTGATGTGGCGCTGGATGGCATTGAACAGGGCGATCTTGCGGCAGCGCCGTTTGTGCTGGTGGTGGCGGGCCTGTTTGCTGATGTGGAGAGTTGCCGGCCGCTCGGTCAGGTTGCGCGGACGAGCGTGGAAGAACAGATTGAACGGTTCGTTGGCGCGGAAGGGGGGCTGCGGCTTGATGACGCCACAGCGATGCTGCGGCACGTCTGCTGCTGGGTGCGGTGCCGCGAGGCCATCACTGCTGCCGGGGGGAAGGATCTTTCGCGGGACATCGTTCGGAAGCTCGATCTGGCAGTGGCATTTGCGGTTCGCTTGCTTGGAAACGACGCCCGGCCGCTTGAAGACATTGGCCCCGGACCCCGGCGGGGTGTCGATCCATTGATGCGGGCCGCCTTGCAGGGCCGTAAGAAATTGGCGGCGACCGTGCTCGCCTTGACCGAAGGCCGAGAGGCCTCCGGAAGCCAACGCTGGTCGCAGAAGGGCCTGTTGACCGGCTCACTGTTTGATGAAGAGGCCTCCGTTGCCGTGCTGCGAAGTGGCTGGAAGCGGGGCAGCGTGCGGGTCGTGGTGTCGTTTCAGGCCGAGGTGCCACACCTTGAGATTGTGGTCGGGAATTGCTGCGTCACTTCTGGGCCGTGGGAGATTGCGATCGACCGGAAGGGCACGCCGCTGCCACTGGTCGGTGGCTGGACACGGAGTTGGTGGGAGGCCGATGACGACGCGGTCTATTTCGAGATGTCTGTCGAACTGGACGGTGGGTTGCGGCTAGATCGGTCGGTGTTGGTGCTGCGGGACGATCAGGTCGTTTTGCTGGGCGATGCCGTGGTGCTGCCAGAGGCAGCGTACGGTGACAGGCCAGAGTCGCTGGCTGGCAAGCTAACGCTGCGATCAGCGATCAGCGTGCCGCCGACACTCGATGTGGAGGCGTGTGAGGAGACCCGTGAGGTCTTTGGTGCTGACCTGAAACCGCGGCTGCTGGCCGCGCCGCTCGGGCTCGGCGAATGGCGGCAGCGGGATGCGGAAGGTGGCCTCGAGGTCACTGGGCGTCGCCTGGAACTAACGCAGTCCGCCGCAGTCAGTCGGCTGTATGCACCGCTCTGGATTGATCTCAATGCCCGACGGTTGAAGCGGCTGAAGGAGCGTCCGGCCGAAGAGCAGTTGACCTGGCGGCAGTTGACCGTTGCCGACACCCGTGAGATCCTCACGGCCGATCAGGCGGCTGGCTTCCGGGTGCAGGAGGGGCTCGATCAGTGGTTGGTCTATCGCTCGCTCGATGAAGCCCGCAATCGGTCGGTGCTCGGCTGTAATATTTCGAGCGAATTTCTCGCCGGCCGGCTCCGGACTGATGGAGAAGTCGATCGGGCGATTGAGGTGACTGAAGGCCCGTGAGTTCGACGACCAGTGATTCCCCGACGCCAGGGGAGCCTGAGCCGACGGCAGCCGAGCAGCGGCAGTGCTGCGAGAATTGGCAGGCGGTCCGCGAACGGGTTGCCACCGCCTGTCACCAGGCTGGACGTGGGCCTGACACTGTCCGCATTGTTGGGGTGACAAAGTATGTCGGGCTGGCAGCGACCCGGGCCCTGATTGAGGCAGGCTGTCGCGATCTCGGGGAAAGCCGCCCACAGGCTCTCTGGGAGAAGGCGGCTGCGTTTGCGACTGTCGATCGGTCCCTGCAGTGGCATCTGATTGGGCATCTCCAACGCAACAAGGTGCCGCGGACGGTTGCCTGCGGAGCTTTGATCCAGACGCTCGACAGTGAGCGGCTGGCGATCGCCCTCAACCAGGCTGCGGTTGCTGCTGGAGTGAGCTGTGAAGTGTTGCTGGAGGTGAACGTGTCCGCCGATCCCGGGCGGAGCGGGGTGGTGCCGGCGGCGGCTGGCGATCTCTTGGAGATGGTCGCGGGCCTGCCCGGCCTGCTGCCGCGGGGGGTGATGGGGATGGCCAGCCATCCCGACGCAGGCATCGATCCCCGTCAGGACTTTGCTCACCTGCGGACGCTCCGCGACACGCTGGCCAAGCATTGCCCTGCGGCAGGTGAACTGCCCGAGCTCTCCATGGGCATGAGCGGGGACTTCGAGGCCGCAATTCTCGAAGGAAGCACGATGGTGCGGATCGGTTCAGCCCTGTTTGAGAGCCTGCGGTAATTGACCGATCAGTCAGTCTGGTCAGTCAGTCTGGTCAGTCAGTCCGGTCTGGCAGCCCGGTCTGGCAACGCAGTCTTCTTGATCAAGGCTTCGGGCGGTTGAACGGAAGTCCTAGGGGCTCGGAAGACATACGGCCGAAACACCTCGACGATCATGGCCCAGTCCTCCAGCGATCGCGTAGGATAGGTTGCCGGCCAGCCGCCTTGGCGAAAGGCATCTGTCACCCCGTTGTCGTGCATGGCGTTTCGCCAGGTAGCCAGAGCCGCCCGCATCTCCTGAGCGGTGTTTGTGTAAGCCGGGTCATCGATCAGGTTGTTGGTTTCCCAGGGGTCGGCGTCGAGGTCGTAGAGTTCTTCAGCCGGTTTCGTGGCGGCCATGAACCGGGCCTGCACCGGCGTGAGGGCACCCTCAAGATTCATGACGTTGAGCACGGCCAATGTCGGATAGCGGAGTTCTTTGTAGGCGTTGTACTGACAGTAAGGGCGTTCAGGCATCAGGTTGAGAATGTATTTGTGGTGTTTACTGCGAACCGCCCGCATCGCGTCGTGGGTGTCATCCATCTTGTCCCGTGCGGCAAAGATGAAGGGCCGCGAGTGAATAGCGTCTGAAAAGAGATTCATGCCCTGCAGTGGGTGAGGAGGCGTCACGCCCGCGGCATCGACGATGGTTTGGCAAATATCGAGCGTGGTGACGAGGTCTTCACAGACGGTGCCGGCTTCGATGTGGCCGGGCCACCGCATGATCAGCGGAATGGCGATGCCACCGTCATAGAGGAACTGCTTGCCGCGGGGCATGCAGCGACCATTGTCGCCAATCAAAATGACCAGCGTGCTGTCACGGAGCCCGTCGTCATCGAGTTGCTTGAGGATCCGGCCAATTGCGCGGTCGGCTATCTGCAATTGCTCAAGCCCGTTGGCCCAGTCCCGGCGAACCAGCGGCACATCGGGGTAGTACGGTGGGAGTTGCACGGCATTTTCATCGATTGGGCGGAGCGGATCCCGCTGCCATTTGCGATGGGTCGACGCCTCGGTTGCTTGGGCAAAGAATGGTTGGCCGGCAGCACGTTGTCTCCAGTGTTTGCCGGCGAAGCCAAGTGGGTCAGAAAAATTCTGGTCAGTCTTAGCACTGAGTCCGCAGCCGCAGGCGGTAAAGTAACCGGCGTCCTGCAGCAGCGCAGGAATGGGGCGAATGCCGTAGGGCAGGGGCTTTTTGTCGCCGGTGCGATGCTGATTGGTGCCGGTGTAGTTCTGGTAGTGGCCGGTGAGCATAGCCGATCGCGACGTTGAGCAGACCGGCGCGGTCGTGAAGGCTTGGGTATAGCGGACGCCCTCTGCGGCGAACTGGTCGATATTGGGGGTGTGGACAGCCGCGGTGCCATAGCAGGAGAGTTCGGGGCCCCAGTCTTCGAGCATGATCCAGAGGATGTTTGGACGGTTGTCTGCTGCAGGCCGTGGCTCGGCGGCCAAGAGCACAGGCAGGATGGTCTGGCAGGCTGCGACGAAGCAGAAGACTCGGGCGTAGAGTGCCATGGAGTATCCTTCCGAAGACCGCGAAGACGACCGGGTTTGGGTGATCGGGTCCAAAAAGCGACCCGATCGTGAGTTGGAATCCATGAAAATGCTTGCCGCTGCGTGGCCTAGTCGAACCGCACTTCCTTGATCTCAAAATTCATGGTGCCGGCAGGCACATCGATCGAGACCTTTTGGCCGACCTTGCTTCCCATTAGTCCCTGGGCCAACGGGCTGGCGACGTTGATCTTGCCAGCGTCGTAGTCCTCTTCGCCCGCGCCGACCAGTACGAAGGTTTCTTCGTCACCGAAATCAAGGTCCTTGACGATGACGGTCGATCCGAACACCACCTCGTCTCCCGCCTCTTTCGGCCGCTCAACGATCACGGCCCGAGCGAGTTTGTCCCGCAGCAGGTTGATCTTCGCCTGGAGCATGCCTTGGCTTTCCCGAGCACCGTGATATTCGGCGTTCTCACTCAGGTCGCCCTCACTGCGGGCTTCGGCAATCCGCTTCGTGATCTTGGGCATTTCTTCCTGTTCGAGCTGATCGACCTCGGCCTTGAGTTTGTCATAGCCGACCTTTGTCATGGGAATACGATCAGACATGGTGCGTCTCCTTCTCAAATCTCCACAAGGAAAAAATGGGTGGTCTGCCGAGACCCGCCTGGGGTGCTCAAGATGGCAAGTCAGGTTCGTACAAGAGCCTGCCGCAACTGCGGCACATCGCCACATTGCCAGCCAGAAGTTGGGAGAGCAGCTTGCCGGTGAGTTGCTGGTGGCAGCCACCACAGCAACCAGACTCTGAGGTGGCCATGCCATCCTCTCCCTTGTGCTTGACGACCCGGTGGTAGAGTTCCCGAACGTCGTCAGTCAGATCGGCCTCAGCCTGTTCAAGTTGCTTCGTGACGTGGGCAACGTCCTGTTCAAGCTGTGCTGCCTCGTCACTGATCCGCTGCTTCAGACTGTCCAGGGTGGCACTGGCCTCGTTTACCTGCTTGTCGGCAGCTGGCTGCTCAGCGGTGATGGCATCGACCCCTTCGAGGGCCTCGAGGATTTCATCCTCAAGCACTCGGATGGCGGCACGATCGGCGTCAATCTGCTCCCCGAGCAGTTGGTATTCGCGATTGGTTTTGGCCGTGTTTCGCTTGGCTTCCAGGTCGGTGATCTTGGCTTCGGAAGACCGCAGCTGAAGCTGCTTGTCGTCGACTTTTTTCCGTGCCAGCCGCAGCGACTCGGCCAGTTGGGTGCGGGCTGATTCAGCCGCAGTGAGGCGTCCGGTCTGAGCGGCGATCTGCCGGGGACCAGCTGCCAGCCTGCCACGGAGGTCAGTCAGTTGCCGCTGAATGCGGTGCAGAGTGCGAATGACGACAGCGGCGGTGGCAACAGCCATGGGGAACCCTCCGGGAAAACCGTCAGAGTACCACACTGGGGGAGGTCCCGAAATTCCCCGGTTCGGCCAGCCGAGCCGAGCCGGGCCGCAGGACCAGCCTGCGGCCCGGACGGTCGTCAGCTTGCGGCCGTGCCGAGGAAGTTCTCCAACTGCTTTGCCCGCACTGGGTGTTGCAGTTTCTTGACCGCTTTGGCCTCGATCTGGCGAACCCGTTCGCGGGTGACCCGGAAGATGCGGCCCACCTCTTCGAGCGTGTAGGTGTAGCCATCGGTCAGGCCATAGCGGAGGCGAATGATTTCCCGCTCACGGTAGGTGAGCGTTTTCAGGAGCGAGTCGAGTTTGTCCCGGAGGAGGCCGTGGGTGGTTGACTCTGTCGGGCTCGACGACCCGAGGTCTTCAACTAATTCACTGAAGCTCGCATCTTCGCTTTCACCAATGGGCCGGTCGAGACTCATCGGCTGGCGGCCCATGTCGAGCACCCGGCGGGCGTCCTCAAGCGAGACCTCCGCCGAGTCAGCGATCTCTTCTGGGGTTGGCTCGCGGCCCAGTTCATGGAGCAGCCGCTTAGCGGTGGCCCGCAGTTTGGACAGGAGGTCGATCATGTGCACCGGAATGCGGATCGTACGGGCCTGGTCGGCAATTGCCCGCGTGATCGCCTGCCGAATCCACCAGGTGGCGTAGGTCGAGAACTTGAACCCGCGGCGATACTCGTACTTGTCGACCGCTCGCATCAGTCCTGTGTTGCCCTCTTGGATCAGGTCGAGAAAAGAGAGACCGCGGTTCCGGTACTTCTTTGCGATTGAGACCACCAGCCGGAGATTGGCGGCCGACAGGTTGCGTTTGGCTGCTTCATACTCGGCCTTCAGTTTGTCGAGCGAGGCAACGCGGTTGCGAAGGGATGTCGGGCTTTCCTGGGTGGACAGCATCAGGTCGCGGAGTTCCTTCCGCATGTCAGCGCGGTCATCGCAGGAGAGTTCGCCGGTCTTCATTCGCCGCAGGTCTGCCTGGAGGCGATCCATCCGTTCCGACATGCCAGCCAGCAGTTTCATCAGCGGCTGCACGCGGCGGGTTCGCAGACTCAGTTCCTCAACGAGGGTCAGTGTCTTGCCCCGGATTCGGCGGAACCGCTGACGGGCCTCGCGGGCCGTCGCTCGCTCCGTGCGAGTACTGATCAAGCGTTTGAAGTCCTCGTGGCTCTGGTTCATCAGCCGATCGAGCGTGGCAAGGTTGTGGGGCATCCGGGCGAGAATCTGCTCTTTCGTCAGCCGCTCGGTGAGCGACACCTTGATGGTCCGGTCGAAGGGCAGGCGGCCCTCATGGACCCGTCGGAGCGTTTCCACAGTCGAACGCATCGCGAAGCCGCAGCCGAGGATTGCCCGCCGAAACCGTTTGCGGGTGACTTCGATCCGTTTGGCCAACGAGATCTCTTCTTCACGGGTCAGCAGCGGGATTTCTGCCATCTGTGCCAGATACATTCGGATCGGATCGTTTGCTGCGTTTGACGGCGGGGTGGTGATTGCTTCATCACGCCGGGGCCGGGCTGGCTTGGCGGCGGGCGGTACGACAGTTGCCTCGGCCGGGGCAACGGGGCTTCCGGCTGCCTGCTCCGGCAGTTCCTCGACCAGTTCAATTCCCTTGTCATCCAGCGCGATCAGCAGGGCATCGATCTTTTCTGGATCGACCGCCTCGTCGGGCAGGTATGCGTTGATCTGGTCAAAGGTGAGAAAGCCGGTGCGGCGTCCCTCCTCGATGAGGCCACGGAGGTCGGCATCGTGGAGGTGGTTCAGGCCTGCGGTCCCAGGTGAAGGAGCAGACGCAGCCTCAGGGGGTAAGGCGGTCGCGTCGTGTGGTTCATTGTGCAGATCGTCATGTACTCGCATCGGCTGGTTCTCCTTCACCAGCGTGCCACCAGCGGCACGCATATTCCGTCGGTCACTCGCCAACCACCCCCCACAACGTCCATCGGCCAGCAGGCCGAGACAGGACGTTCTGATTGCGGTGACGAGTCGGGCATCTTCACCCCTCCTTGGGTTCGGTCATGCCCTGAGCAGCCCGTCGCGTCGCGATGAGTTGCTCGAGGATTGCTGCCTCGTCGTCCGGTTGGAGCGGCGAGGTTTTCAACGTCCGTAAGCTCTGTCGGGCAGTCCGTTCAGCCCGACGGCGTTCGATCGCGGCTTCAAGGTGATGCACGCGGTCGGTTTGATCAAGATGAGTCTGTTCGCGGATGGTCTCGTCGAGTTGCACCAGGAGCCCCTGAAGCCGGGAATCGGGCAATTCCAGCAGCAGGTTCGCCAGCGTCGGCACCCGGCCCGAGGCCTGGAGGCTGGTGGCGGCCGCGAGGATCGTCGCGGTGGCGGGGCTGCCGAGTTCCCCGGCCGAAACCTGCGCACACAGCGGGACGCTGGCCTCTGGAGCCGCGATGAGGGCCTCGAGGAGTTCTCGGTCCCAAGGGGGCAGCGAGGCCGCATCGACTCCACCGGCGTCCGCGTCGTCGGCGTCGCTGAGCGTGGGCCGGCGGGACCGGGCCAGTTCCCGAAGACGTGTCTGGAGGGCCTCACGGGTCAGGCCGAACCGCCGAGAGAGCCGGCCCAGCAGTTGGTCCTGCCGCAACTGCCGCTGCGACGGCGGCAGTGGAGAGCGGGGCGAGACAGCCGCCATCACCCGCAGCACGCCTTCCACCGCGTTGAGGGCAGCCTCGTCCGTCGCATCGTCCGGCAGACGCTCAAGGGTCTCCCGCATCCGGTAGTCGAGCGGGTCAACCGCCGCCTCAATGATCTGCTCAAAGGCAGCGGCCCCCTCCGAGAGGCAGTGGTCGCAGGGGTCAACGCCTGGGGGAAGCCGGGCAATCCGGACATCAATCGGTTCAGCCAGCAGCACCTCGAGCACTTCATCAGCCCGCCGCCGGCCGGCGTCGTCACCATCAAGCACCACAACAATTCGATCGGCATACCGGCGGAGCAGCCGTGCATGTCGCTGCCCCAGGGCAGTGCCCAGCACTGCCACAACATCGGGAATGCCGGCCTGGCGGGCAGCGAGACAATCGGTGTAGCCCTCAACGACGACTGCCCGTCGCGAGCGGCTCATCGCCTCGCGGGCAGTGTCGAGTCCGTAGAGCATCGACTGCTTGGAAAAAATCGGGGTCTCGGGTGAGTTGATGTATTTCGCGGAATCGGCGTCCGCGCCGGGCAACACCCGGCCTCCAAAGGCGACACAGCGACCTTGGGCATCGGCGATCGGAAACATCACCCGGCCGCGGAACCGGTCGTAGTGCCCCGACCGATCCTGACGAGCAACGACGAGACCAGCCTGTTCAAGCTGCCCGGTGGAGATGCCCGCCGCCTGAGCCTGCCGCAGCAGCCAGTCCCACTCCGGCGGCACAAAGCCGAGCCGGTGGGCGGCGATGATTTCGGCGGTGAGGCCCCGGTTACGAAGATAGTCGCGGGCCGGGCCAGCCATTGGCGCCGTGAGCAGGCACTCAGCGAAGCGGTCGGCCGCCCAGGCAGCAACATCGTAGAGTGGCCGCTTCACATCACCGCCAGGGCCCCGGCTACGGGGAAGGTCGATGCCAGCCCGGTCGGCGAGTTGCTCGAGGGCCTCGCGGAATTCGAGCCGGTCCATCCGCATCAGAAAGCTGAAGGCATCGCCTCCAACGTTGCAGACCCAGCAACGAAAGGTCTGCCGCTCTGGGTTGATCTGCAGGCTGGGCCGTGAGTCGTCATGCCAGGGACAGAGCCCCACAAAGTTTCGACCATTGCGGCGGAGCGAGATGTAGCTGCCAACGAGATCGACAATATCGACCGCCTCGCGAACGCGTTCCTTGACGTCGTCACCGCCTCCATCGAACGTTCCGGTTGTGTCGAGGGTTGAGGCCATCAGGCGTGTTCGCGCAAGCAAGAATAAAACGAGTAGGTAGGTTCGCGGCAACGCCGCAGCGACCGGCCTGGGCCGGCGGAAGTCTGCTGGCTGACCTCCACCTATTCGTTCTAACCCGAGGGCGATCACCGACAAACAGAAGTTTTTCGAAGAATCCGCACGCCGGGATTCTTGCCCGTTCGTGCGAAAATGCGCAGGTTGGCGAAGCGAGGGCAGGGCTTGCCCGGTGGGCGAGTCGGCTCGCTGCAACCGGGAACAGGGTGACAGCAGCCGAGCGGCGGGCGGGGCTTAGCCGAGCAGTTTGTTGACGCTTTCCAGCAGCCGATCCATCGCGAACGGCTTGCGGATGTAGTCATCAACCCCGAGCATTTCCGCATACGCCTTGTGCCGGCTGCCCTCGTTGGCCGTCACCATGATGATTCGCAGCGGGTGATCGTACCCTCGTCGCAACCGTTCGAGCACGAGAAAGCCACTCCGCTTGGGCATCATCATGTCGAGGACGACCAGGTCGGGCAGTTCCCGTTCCGCCAACGCAACGCCTTGGCTGCCGTCCCGCGCGATCAAAACCTGGTAGCCCTTGGCTTCCAGCACGGTCCGCATCGACTCGATGATCTCGGCATCATCGTCGACAAGCAAAATTCGCTTCTCCGCCACCGTGGTGGCGGTCTTTTGAGCGGTGGTTGATTTGGCGCGGGTGGCTTTTTTGGCGCGTTTGGCTGGAGGCATCAGTGCGTTGCGTAGCGAAGGAGGGAGGCGGAGGGGGCAGCTAGATTGGCGACGGTCCCTGATACATGTCTAGCATACCAAACCCCACCATCTGTCGATGGTTAGGGGTTGGTTTCGGGTGGGCTGGTCGCTTGTGGCGGTGCTGTCAGGGCTGGGTAGACGGTTGGCGAGGGTTCCTGGCCGAGGACGATTGCCGCGCCGAGCACCCCGAGGGCGGCACCGAAGCAGGCGTCGCTAGGGTAGTGCGCCGAACTGGCCAAACGCTGCAGGCAGGCGCTGACTGCCAGCGTCAGAAAGAACCAGCGTCCATGGGGGTATTTCCAGATCAGCACCGCGGCCAGGGCAGCTGCCGTTGCCGAATGACCGGACGGAAAACTGTGCAGGTCACTGCTTCCGTGGGGGCCGGCGGAGAGGAGTTCGCGGCCAAATGTATCGATCGCCGACACAGCTTCGGCCAGATCGGCTGCCCGGGGACGAACCCGGTCAATGGCCTGCTTCAGCAGGAGGACGGTCAGGGGCCCGGCGACCAGCCCGCCCAGCATCCGGGCGGCGTGCCGCCGGGCCGCAGTTGTTTGGTAGGTGGGCCAGCGAATGGCCGGCCACGTCAGAGCAGGAAAGTGCAACGAGCGGTCGAGGCAGAACACGCCGATCATGATCACGGCGACGCCGAGGCCATGCCCAAAGACCTCAGAGAAGCTCAGGTACCGCATCAGCTCCTTCGGCAGCGGTTGTTCGCGAAACCAGACGGCTGCGGGTACGTCGAGTGCCAAGGCAAGCAGGCCGCAGCCGGCCAGTACCGCAGCGACGACAAACCGCGACCAGGGCAGGCGGGCAGACGGTGGCAGGGGGTGTGACGTCGTCATGGCGGCAAGAAGGGGGCAGGTGGTGGGTGCAAGAACACGACCCACTGGGACCTCGGGGCCGGCAGTCTGCCGCGCTGTGGCAGACCCTGTCGAGGGCGATCGCATGCGGGGGCGTCTTACGTCCAGAGCGTGCGGTCGAGCAGACGGTACTGAATTGCCTCGCTGAGATGTCCACAAGTAATCGTGGCAGAGGCATCGAGGTCGGCGATGGTGCGGGCGACCCGCAGCACCTTGTCGTGGGCCCGGGCTGACAGCCCGAGATCGGACACGGCAGCCCGCAGCAGTTCCATGGCGGGCCCATCAAGCGGACACCATTCCCGAATTTGGCGGCTGGTCATTCGGGCATTGCAGCGTGGGGCAGCCGTGTTGGAGGTCGGGGCGGCAGCCATGGTAGCGGCCAGCGTGGCCTGTCCGAAGCGGTGCCTCTGAAGGTCGCGGGCGGCCAACACGTGCTGCCGCATGGTTTCGCTGGAGGTGCCGGCCCGTCGGGCCGAGAGTTCTCGAAACGGCACCGCGGGCACTTCCAGGTGAATGTCGATGCGGTCAAGCAACGGGCCTGAAATCTTGCTCATGTACTTTTCGACCTGCGGGACGGTGCACTGGCAGTCCCGGCGGGGATCGCCCCGATAGCCGCACGGACACGGATTGAAGGCCGCCACCAGCATGAAGGCTGCCGGGAACCGAGTGGTCGAGCGGGCCCGGCTGATGGTCACGGTGCCATCCTCGAGCGGCTGCCTGAGCACCTCAAGGGTGCGGCGGTTGAACTCCGCGAGTTCGTCGAGGAAAAGGATGCCGTGATGGGCGAGACTGATTTCTCCCGGCATCGGCACCGACCGGCCACCAATCAGGCCGGCTTCACTGATGGTGTGGTGCGGCGCCCGAAAAGGTCGGGTGGCCAGTAACGGCTGGCCTGCCCCGAGCAGGCCGAGAGCACTGTAGATCCGAGTGGTCTCAATGCTTTCGTCAGCGGACAGCGGTGGCAAAATGGTTGGGATCCGCTTGGCAAGCATCGTCTTGCCGCCACCGGGCGGGCCAAGCATGGCCACGTTGTGGCCACCGGCTGCTGCCACCAGCAGGGCTCGCTTGGCGGCCTCCTGCCCGCGTACATCGGCAAAGTCGATGTCGTAATTCGCAAACCGGTCAAACCACTCATCAACCCGGGTGGGGGCGGGGGTGATGTCGAGTTCGCCGGCAAAGAAGCCGACCGCTTCCCCCAGCGTTTGTACCGGAATGACCTCAATCGACTCGACAACTGCCGCTTCGGTGGCACTTGCGGCCGGGACCACGACGCCTTTTAGATTCTGTTGACGGGCGGCGGCAATCGCCATCGACAGGGCGCCGCGGGCGGGGCGGGTTGAGCCCTCCAGCGATAATTCACCAACGACGGCATAGTCGCGGAACCGGTCCGACGAGAACTGTCCGCTGCCGGCGAGAATGCCGAGGGTGATCGGCAGGTCAAAGGTGGCGGCCGTCTTGGGCAGTTCGGCAGGGGCAAGGTTGACGACAATCCGATCGTTGGGCCGATTGAAGCCGCAGTTGACCATCGCCCGGGCGACCCGGTGTGTGCTTTCGCGAATGGCAGTATCGGGCAGGCCGACCAGCACGGTGGCCGGCAAAGCCCCGCTGGAGACGTCGACTTCAACATCGACTGGAACGGCATCGACGCCGAGCAGCGAAAAGGTTTGCAGACGGGCAAGCATCGGTGGGCCTCCTGAGCGGTAAAATGGGTGTGACAGGTGCAGGGACGGTTGCAGTGGTGTGGTCGGGTGGAACCGCCTGCTGTCCAGGAATGTGAACAAGTGTATACTAAATTCTCGCGGCGTGTTTTCAGGGCTGCAAGCGGAATGTTTGTGGGCACCCCAAGGCGGCATACCGGGGCGCGGGGGCATGCCATTGGCGGCACACCGGGTGGCTGTTGGCGGGTTAGGATGACGGGCTCGGGCCGCGGGTTGCCCAGCGGCGAGCGGTCAGAGGCACGCGACAGTTAGAAGGACATCAGCATGCGGCGACGGTGGCACAGCGGGCGGACCGGGGGCGGAATGGGTGTGTTCCGGGCTGGCCAGAGCCTCGCGGCGGTGGCCCTGCTACTCGGCCTGCTCACGGCACTCGTTCGTGCCGATGAGGGCATGTGGCTGTTCAATGCTATTCCCGAGGAGCGTCTGGAGCAGACCTACGGGGTCGGCCTGACGGAAGCCTGGCTTGAGCGGCTGCAGCGGTCGGCGGTCCGGTTCAGCAGCGGTGGCTCCGGGGCATTTGTTTCGCCCACCGGACTCGTGCTCACCAACCATCATGTTGCAGCCAGCACGCTGCAGATGCTGTCCACGCCTGAGCGGAACCTCGCCCGCGACGGCTATCAAGCCAACAGCCAAGCCGAGGAACTCCGCTGCCCCGGGCTGGAACTGAATGTGCTTGAGTCGATTGTGGATGTCACCGACCGAGTGGAAGCGGCCGTGGCGGCAGCAGCTGATACCCGTGCCGCCGCTGAAGCGCGTCGCACCGTGCTGGCGGCGATCGAAGCAGAGTCACTCGAGGCGACCGGCCTCCGCAGTGATGTGGTCACGCTCTTCGGTGGTGGGCGGTCGCACCTCTATCGCTACCGCCGCTATACCGATGTGCGACTGGTCTTCGCGCCGGAGCGGCAGATCGCCTTCTTCGGTGGTGACGCAGATAATTTTGAGTTTCCGCGGCACTGTCTCGACATCTGTTTTTTTCGAGTCTATGAAGACGGCAGTCCGCTGCAGGGCGGGCAGTTTCTGCCGTGGGCCCGAGACGAGGTGGCTGCGGATGACCTCATCTTCGTGGCCGGACATCCCGGGCACACGGATCGGGCGAAGACACTGGTTGAACTGGTGGCGATGCGGGATCGGCAACTGCCGTTCATGCTGACCTGGCTCAACCGCCGTGAGGTGCTCTTGCAGGCCTATGCAGAGGAGGGCCGAGCCGAGTCGCAGCAGGCCCAGCAAGATTTGTTTGCCGTGCAAAACAGCCGCAAGGCACGGGCCGGTCTGCTGGCAGCCTTGCTCCGCCCAGAGGTGATGCAACAGAAGGCAAGGCGTGAGGCCGAGTTGCGGTCTCAGTGGCAGACTGCCAGTGAGAGTCCCTGGGACCGGATCTCCCGGGCCCAGCAGGCAATCGATGCCGTCGCTGTTCGTTACAACCTGCTCGAGGCAGGGTTTGGGTTTCAGAGTCGCTTCTTTCGCCACGCCCGGACGCTCCTGCGGGCAGCCGCCGAAGCCGACAAGCCCGACGGTGCCCGTCTGCGGGAGTTTCGGCAGGCGGCCCGGCCTTCTCTTGAACACCGGCTGTTCGCTGCGGAACCGTTGTTCGATGCCTACGAGGTCGTCAGCCTGACGGACTCACTCACGTTTCTCTGCGCTGAACTTGGAGTGTCGGACCCACTTGTGCGTCAGGTGTTGGCCGGCCAGTCGCCGGCAGCGCGTGCGGCTGCATTGGTTGCCGGCACGCGGCTTGGGCTTCGGGCCGGTGAGCATCCACTGCCAGATCGGCGGCGGGAAGTCTACGACGGTCGAGCGGCAGCGATTGCCGCCAGTGACGACAGCATGCTGGCCCTGGCAGCGATGATCGATGCCGAGGCCCGGCGGCTCCGCAGGATTGTTGAGGAAAACACTGAACTAAAAAAGCAGGCTCATGCCGAGCTGTCGCGGCTGCACCTGAAGACCACGCATGAGCCGCTTGCTCCCGATGCGACCTTCACCCTGCGGTTGGCCTACGGCACCGTGCAGGGCGTCGCCGGCCAGTCATCGGCTCAGCAGCCATGGACGACGGTCGCCGATCTGTTTGCAAAGGTGCGGCAGGAACAGGGGCGTCCGCCCTTCGCGGTGCCGACGTCCTGGCAGGCGGTCGAGCCGCAGGTGTTGGCCCCAGCCGGGTGGGGTTCGACGCCGCTGAACTTTCTTACCACCGCCGACATCATCGGGGGAAACTCCGGAAGCCCGGTTGTCAATCAGGGTGGGCAACTGGTCGGGGTGATTTTTGATGGCAATGAGGATTCGTTGGTGCTCGATGTTGTCTACGATGCCACCCGGGCTCGGGCTATCGCTGTCTCGGCGGGAGCCATCACAACGGCCCTGCAGCAGGTCTATCAGGCAGATGACCTGCTGGCGGAATTGCAGCCGGCCCCGGTCGGCACTTCCTGTGTGCCTGAGGACACCGACTGGATCTCACTTTTTGAGGGTGAGTCACTTGGCGGCTGGGAGCCGGTCGAGTTTGGCGGCGAGGGGCCGGTCAGCGTCGATGCCGCAGCCATCACCATCGGCCGCGGCGATCCCCTGAGTGGCATCGTCTGGCAGCGTGCGTTTCCGACTGACAGTTATGAACTGCAGCTCGAGGCAAAGCGGGCTGAGGGCTTCGATTTTTTCTGTGGGCTGACCTTTCCGGTCGGGGAGGGCTGCTGCAGTCTGATTCTTGGTGGCTGGGGCGGTGGCCTCACCGGGCTCTCGTCGATCGACGGCTTTGATGCCTCGGAAAATGACACGACCGACTACCGGGAGTTCGATGCAGACCGCTGGTATGCGGTGACCGTCCGCGTCGATCCGGAGACGGTGACCTGTCTGCTTGATGGCGAAGAGATTGTCAGCCAGCCGCGGGCGGGTCACGAGTTTTCCGTTCGCGGTGAGATGTTTCTGTCGAAGCCACTCGGGGTCGCCACCTATGCCACCACCGGCTGCCTCCGCAAACTCCGCTATCGACGGCTGCCAGGTGGACAGTCAGAGGAGTCCGGCCACGATGGCACACCCTGACAAACGCCGCCGGCAGATTGCAGCGGAAGCGGCCCGGCGGCTGACTCGCGGGGGTGATATGCGTCGGGCCCGCATTGCTGCCGGCCGCCGGCTAACGCGAGGCTGGGTGCCGGAGGAAGAACTGCCTTCGGCAGCAGAGGTGGGCCGGGAAGTTGCCCGGCAGCGGCTCACCGGTGAGCCTGATCGGTCAGGCGGCCTGGCGGCATTGATCGGTGATCGGTTTGACCGTCTGGCAGCGCTCGTGCGGCCGTTGGCGGCAATCCGACTCACCGCGAGGGCGGCTTCGGGGTTTACGATGCTTGATGTTGCGTTACAGGCGTTTGCGTTCGTTGAGCAAGAGTTCCCTTACGACGAAGAACTCTTGACGGCCGCCTTACTTGTTGAAGCCGGGCAGAGTATTGATCGGAGGGATCCCGCGGAGGCCATTCTCACTGCGGCTTCCGGCCTTTTGACCGAAAGAACCATGTGGCTGATCGCTTCGCACAGCGTAGCGATCTCCTATCGTGACCGTACGCTTGGGTTCCGTGCACGTCAGCGACTTGAACAACACCCTGACTTTGAAGCGGTTCTCGTTCTCACGAATGCAACTGGTCACCCACTCGGCGGTAGCGTGCATTCCTTCTCGCTCGACGAGGCTGTCGGATTGCTGCGGAGGCTGGAGGCTTATGCCCGTAGTGACATGGGGGATGAACTGTGAAGGTCGTCTTGCGGACGTAAAATCAACGCGACATGGGGAGAAGGATGTCAAAGACGCTTGATTTAATTTCATACAGTGTTTGGGCAGATGGCCGGGAACTCCGCACGAAGCCGAATGACAGTGGGTATCTATATGCATCCCAATGGTCTGTGTTGATGGTTCTATGCCTTGGATTTCAATGGTTCTTCTTTGGCGGACAGACTGCATCAGGGCCGTCGGTGTCGTTGCCCGTGGAAGAACAACAGGAGCGAAGAGCAACCCTCAAGGAAGCGGAGTCGAGACTGGAGACGGAGTCGCAGGCGTTACGGAAGGCGACAGATCAGGCCAAAGGAAATGCGGTTCTAGGCCTCGGCGAGCTTGCGGAGATTACTCAGAGACTCGCGCAGGCGAAGCAGGACGTCAACGCAGCACAAGCCGCGATCCCTAGGGAGCCAAAGCCGAAACCAATTGCGGCAGCACTCTACCGGCTCGTCCAGTGGGGGTTTGCGCTTTCCGCAGTTGCTCCTTTTGTTCTGTTGCAGGTTGTTCGCCCGAGGGTTCGGTTTGAGGGATTGCCGGGTGAGGGAAGTCTTTGCGTGGCAATTATTCCGAGGCTCTGGCAGTATGAGTTGCCTGTGCGTTTTTTTGGGGCTATTACCCCGGCCGTTGAACGGCTGGTGAAGATGCCGAGCCGGCGGTCTGCGTTACGGGGTGCTTCAGCGCAAGACGTTGGTTTCGTTTGGATGATTCGGCTGACGGCCCAGCCCACTGAAACAATGGCGAAGCAAGAGACGGAGTTTCGCATCAACATGTCGCTGGGGCACGACAAGGGGATCATTCAAAATCGGTTGCCCCAGCATGTCCGAGACGTGTTGCGTTTTTTTGAAGGCGTGACTGGTCTCAGGCACGAGCGTATTCTCGTGCAGGATGTTGTCGCCACGAACGCTAGTGAAGGCAGCCAGCGACTTCGGCTTGAGATTCTTCCTGCTGAAGGGCAGGCCTGAGTCAGGGGTATGGCTCATTCGCGTTTCGAGGGTTTCCTTGGGGAGGCGGTGTCAGCAGAAGTGGGTTTAGTCGACTTTGCTGTTAGGAATGAGTCCAATCCAGCTTGTTGCATCCGAGGAATGCCCCCCGAACGTGGTGGCTGCAGGTCTTCTTCCGATAAACGGCAGCGGTTGTGCTACATGTGCCAGTCTGTCGGCGGACTGCCAGTGGATGAGCCGTGTGTCGTTGATGGCTTTGTGGGGTGCTAAGCGGTACCCTTGCGGGCGGTGGTCAGCATGCCAGGGGAGCAGGGAGGCAGTTCCCACAACCAGAGGGTGCTCTGTGATGTCTGCGGTAAATGTCTCCACAACGTCGGTGCGGTGTCTTCGTGGTTGTGTCGGTGGGCTGGTCGCGGCTGCCGTCTTGGCCGGTCATGTACTGGCCGCTCCTCCGCGGGCAACTGCGGTGACAGCGAATCGGCTGGCGGTGCCGGAGTCCGATGCGGCTGTGCCTCCACCACCCCCCAGTCCGCACCCGCTGGAGCCAGCGCTTGCACATGCGGCGCGGTCGCTTGCCTTTCTCACCACTGAGGTGCGGGACTATTCCTGTCGGGTTGTGAAACAGGAACGCATCGATGGCCGGCTGCAGCCGATGGAATTCATCGATGCCAAGGTCCGGCACCGTCGCGAGGCTGAGGGCGAGGTGATGCAACGGGCAGGACTCTACCTACACTTTCTAGCCCCGGCGGCGGTAGCCGATCGGGAGGTGCTCTGGGTGGAGGGCAGAAACAATGGTCGGATGACTGTCCGCCGAGGGGGCACCCGGTTTCAGTACCTCACCCTCGATCTCGATCCACGGGGGGACGCAGCCTTGCAGCACAGCCGCTATCCGGCCAGCGAGAGCGGCATGCTCGACATGGTGCAGAAATTGATTGAGGTGGGCCGGGCCGACATGCAGTATGGCGAGTGTGAGGTGCGGTCTTTTGCCGGCGTGAAGCTCGATGGTCGACCGTGTGAATGCATTGAGGTGACCCATCCTCGCCGGCGGACACAATTCCGCTTTCATATTGCCCGCATATTCATTGACGATGAGTACCCGCTGCCGGTGCGGTACGAAGCCTACGATTGGCCGACTGCCGACGAAGAACCGCCATTGGTGGAGCAATACACCTTCCAAAACGTCAAACTCAACGTGGGCTTCAACGACGCAGAGTTTGAGCGGGGCTACGCTGGCTATCGATTTCGGCCATAATGTCGGCTGGCTTCCCAGATCTGTCGTCGTGAGAGCGGGCCCTGAAGGTACTGATGAGAGCGTTGCTTCGAACCGCGTGCACCACCCTGCGAAGACGGTGGCGAGACCTCTTTCTTGCGGATCTGTTCTTCAAGGCGATCGCCTTTGCCGTGCTTACCCCCTTGGCCGTGGCGGTGGTGCAGGGCATCCTTTGGCTGACTGGCAGCAGGGTGCTGGCTGATGCCGATATTCTCGTCGCCTGCCTCAATCCGGTGGGTGCGGTGGGGGCGGTTGTCATCGCGGCAGTCTGGCTGGGCATCACGGCCCTTGAGGTCGCGACCTTGTTGGCGATGCTGACGCAGGCTCCGGGCGGGGGGCTGGCCCAAGCGATGTGGCTTGTCTGGGCCCACGGTGCCGCACTCTTCCGCCTGGCGGGACAGCTAGTCGTCACGGCGGTTCTGGTGGCGGTCCCGTTTGCGCTTATGGCCGCTGCCGCCGCGTGGCTGCTGCTTGGTGAGGCGGACATCAACTACTACCTCAGTGAGCGGCCGCCGGCCTTTCAGGTGGCCCTTGTGGTGGCGGCTTGCCTTGGGCTTGGCCTCGCGGCAGTGATCCTGCGGATTTTTGCGGGGTGGCTGCTTGCGGTTCCGCTGGTGCTGGTTGGACGGCTGCAGCCCCGAGAGGCAATGCGGGAAAGCCGCCGGAAGCTTGTCGGGCGTGAGCGGCAGGCGTTCGGGCTACTGGCTGGTTGGGCTGCGCTGGTGTTCCTGCTGACGGGCCTGGCCTCTGGTGTGGTGGTGGCGGTGGCGAGAGAGCTGCTTCCCCTCGTCAGTGGGAATCTGCCCGTGCTGATCGCTGCGGTTGGAGCCACCCTGCTGGCATGGACACTGATTCATCTCGTGGTGAATCTTCTGGCCGTCACCAGCTTTGCGGTGTTGCTTGATGCGGCTGCCAGGGCGGTGCTGCCGGCGCACGAACTCTCGGTGCCTCAGCCAGTTGCGGCCGGTCCGTCCGTGTGGAGCGGGTTGCGATCGCCTCGTGGTCTGGTGCTGGTGGCAGGGATCGGCTGCCTGGTCGCCATCGTCAGTGGTGTTGTGGCGGTTCGCAGCGTCAGCCTGAGCGATTCAGTCGAAGTGATGGGCCACCGAGGGGCGGCGGGCCTTGCTCCTGAGAACACCCTTGCAGCCGTTGATGCAGCGATTGCTGCCGGTGCCGACTGGATTGAGATCGACGTCCAAGAGTCAGCCGACGGCGAGGTGATCGTGATTCACGACAGTGATTTCATGAAACTTGCCGGTGTTGCCACGAAGGTCTGGAGTGCGACCGGTGATGACCTTGCCACGATCGATGTTGGCAGTCGGTTTGGGCCAGCCTACGCCGGGGAACGCGTGCCGACCCTGCGCGAGGTGCTCACTCGGTGCCGGGGCCGCATCGGAGTCAATATTGAGTTGAAGTCCTATGGACATGGGCAGCGTCTTGAACAGCGAGTGGTTGAGATCGTAGAGACCCATGGAGATCCTGCCGACGTGCTACTGATGTCCCTAAAGCCGGCGGTAGTCAGCAAGGTCAAGGCGTTGCGGCCCGCCTGGCGGGCGGGGCTGCTGCTGTCGGTTGCCGTGGGGGATGTCGCGGGACTCGAGGCTGATTTCCTGGCAGTGAATGCCCTGTTTGTCAGCCGCCCGTTTGTGCAGCAGGCGCATAAGGCAGGCAAGGAGGTCTTTGCATGGACGGTCAATGACCCGGCCGCGGTCTCCCGGATGATTGGGCGTGGTGTTGATGGCGTGATAACGGATCGGCCTGATATTGCACGGCAGGTGCTTGCTGACCGCGCCGGCTATAGCCCCGTGGAACGGCTCCTCGTTGAGGTCGCTGAATATCTTGGCGTGCCAACGGCGAGTCTTGGGCAGTAGTGCGCGACCCAATGGCCTGAATCCGAGAAAGGTGATGGGGAAAGTCAGCAATTGAGAGTCAGGCTCACCTCTCATACCATTGATGATTCACAGTAGCTCTCGTTTACCTAGATAAAGGGGCAATGCATGAAAATGAAATCGCGTCTCGATTGGATGGCGACGTGTGGCAAGGGCTGCTGGCACTGGTTGCGTGCCAGCGGGTTTGCGCTGTTAGGTATTCTGTGCGCGAGTGAAATGCCCTACGAATTGGCTTTTGCAGCAGACCCAACTCCGCCGTTTCGATATGAGGCTACATGGGAGTCACTCGACTCTCGCCCCCTTCCGGCATGGTTTTCTGACGCCAAGTTCGGGATTTTTATTCATTGGGGTTTGTATTCCGTTCCTGCCTGGTCGCCTCGTGGAACATACGCAGAGTGGTACTGGCATTCAAAAGACGGAATTCCAGGAAAGCATGCTGCGAAGGTCGCAAGATCAAACGCGGTGAATGAGTTCCACAATCGTGTTTATGGCAAGGATTTTGCCTACGAAGACTTTCGGCCGCTTTTTACGTGTGAGTTATTTGACCCCGCACAATGGGCAAAAATTTTCCGCCGAAGTGGTGCAAAGTACGTTGTGCTGACGTCAAAGCATCACGACGGCTACTGCCTATGGCCAAGTGTTGAAGCGTCGAAAAGTTTTGATATGGCATGGAACAGTGCCGAGTCGGGCCCCCATCGTGACCTTGTTGGAGATCTTACGGCTGCGGTGCGGGCTGAGGGCCTCAAGATGGGCCTGTATTACTCGATCTGGGATTGGTTCAACCCGTATTGGCCGGAATCGCTCCAGTCCTACGGTGGAAATAAGCCGGTCTCAGAGGAAAGTGACGCAGCCCGTCAGCGGTATATTCGTGAGGTCATGTATCCACAATTCAAACAACTTGTGCGGAACTATCACCCCTCGTTGATTTTCTCTGACGGGGATTGGTGGTTGGATGATGAGAAGTGGGAGACAAAACCGCTATTGGCATGGCTCTTTAATAATGCTCCCAATAAAGACGAGGTGGTCATCAATGATAGATGGGGAAAGGTGCGGGGTGTGCATGGTGGCTATTACACGACCGAATACGGTGCTGGTTTTGATGATCCAACCGTCGCCTGGGAAGAGAATCGTGGGATTGGAATGTCGTTTGGGCTGAATCGAGAAGAGACCTATGACGACTACAATTCTGCAGAACAGCTGATCTTGATGCTTGTTGATACAGTTTCACGTGGGGGAAACCTTTTGCTCGATGTCGGTCCGACGCATGATGGGCGCATTCCGGTGATCATGGAGGAACGCCTTTCTGAGATCGGGAGCTGGTTGGAGGTGAACGGAGAGGCAATCTATGGCACTCGACGATGGGTTGTTGATGCTCAGTGGAGCGAGGGAAAGCGGCCAGAATTCACCAAGGAAGACCATCATTCCGGCGTGGCTCTACGGGAGTCAACAATTGAACCGAAGTCTGGCAATGCAGCTCGGACTGCTATGTTCACACGGAAAGGTGACACGCTTTATGCGATGACTCCTGGGTGGCCGAAAGGAGATCACATTGTAATTCAGGGGGTGAGGGCATCGACTGAGACGAACGTTTCCCTGCTTGGTTGTGAGCGGGCATTGTCTTGGAAGCAGCAAGGCAATTCAGTCAGAGTCGATCTACGTACAGTCGGTATTCATGACCTGCCGTGCGAATATGTTTTTGTCTTCCGGCTGGAAAAAGTCTCCCCAGTTGATATTGCCAAGGAAGGAGCAGAGTGAGCGATGCGAATACGGCGGAGTTTTGTCGCGTGTTGTTTTGCAATTCTTGTTGTGTGCTTGAGCAGCAGCGGTCGGGCTCATGCTGAGGGGCAGTTTGAGCCCACAATCGATTCGCTCCAGAAGTACACATGTCCCGATTGGTTTCGTGACGCGAAGTTCGGGATCTACCTGCACTGGGGTCCCTATTCTGTCGCTGAACGTGGTGAGTGGTACGCCCGACGCCTTTACGAGGAAGGCAGTGAGGAATACGTCCATCATCTCAAGCACTACGGACATCCATCGGAAGTTGGTTACAAAGACCTGATCCCGCTGTGGAAAGCTGAGCGGTTCGATCCCGATGCGCTATTAGCGATCTTTCGTCAGGCCGGGGCGAAATACTTCACTCCTTGTGCCGTTCATCACGACAATTTCGATCTTTGGAATTCACCACACCAAAAGTGGAACGCCGTCAACATGGGGCCGGAGAAAGACCTCATTGGCATGTGGCGAGCGGCCACCCTGAAAGCAGGTCTTCGTTTTGGCGTGACGACACACCTATCGCGGAGCTACAGTTGGCTCAATGTGGCAAACCAGACGGACCAAGGTGGTGCTAAAAAGGGGGTGCCCTATGATGGTGGCCAGGGGCGGGGAAAAGGCCTTTATCCGCCGAATGATGGGCAGAGTACCCACCCGCGGGCTCCGCTGAACGCGCCAAAACAGTGGAGAGACCAGTGGAGCAGGCGGCTTCGTCAACTGGTCGATGACTATCAGCCGGATGTTTTGTATTTCGACTGTGCCGTGCCTTTTCGAGGAGATGATGAGGGGCGTACGGGCCTAGGTGTTTTAGCGCACTATTACAATAGACGCCCCGAGGGCGTCATGTGTATGAAAGAGCGTCCTTGGCAGGGACTTTATGCCGATGGAATTGCCACGCTTGATTTCGAAAGAGGCAAGGCCAGCCACATCCTGTCGGAGCCTTGGCAGACGGACGACTCAATCGGCTCGTGGGGATATGACACTCGAAAGCCGTATACGACGTCAGATCTACAGATCGACAAACTTATCGATATTGTCAGCAAAAATGGGAATTTGCTCCTCAATATCCCAATTCGTGCTGACGGTACTCTCGATGAGACTGCAACGGCGATTCTCAAGGACATGGGGAAATGGTTTCAGGTAAACGGCGAGGGCATCTACGGCACAAGACCCTGGTTCTATTTTGGTGAAGGAAAAGTCAACGAGATCCCCCATTTCGTTGAGCAGTCGCCATTCACATTTCGTGATATTCGGTACACCAAAAAGGGAAATGCCTTGTATGCATTTGTGCTGAAGTGGCCACCGAAGCACAAAGATTTCGTGGAGTTTCAGCTACTCGCGGGCGGCAATCAGCGGCTGTCGAAGATCAAGTCGGTTGAGTTGCTTGGCTATGAGGAAGACTTGGTGTGGGAGCGTCATCCCGATGGTCTACGGGTATTTTTTCCCAGCAAGCCCCCCACAGACTTTGCCCACTGCTTAAAGATAGAAATTGAGTGAGACGCGTCTGGTTGCTTAGGAAAAGGTGAATCGCGCATGCGAAATCGTAGTGGTGTGTTGTTTGTTTGTGGAATTTCAGCCCTTCACGCATTGCTTGTATCGCAAGCCTTCGCCGAGCCGTTCTTTCCGGAATGGAAATCTCTTGCTCGACATGAACAAGCACCGGACTGGTTCCGTGATGCGAAATTTGGCATCTACTTCCACTGGGGGCCTTATTCAGTCCCGGCGTTTGGGAATGAGCATTACCCCCGCACGATGTACGGGCACGTGAGTGGAAAATCACCCCAGCCACAGAAAGCAGTCGTAGCAGGGATTGGTTTTCAGACATATCGCGAACACGAATTTCACATCCGTCATTACGGTCAGCCAAAAGATTTTGAGTACCACGACTTTTTTCCGCTCTTTACGGCCAAGTCATTCAATGCCGAAGAGTGGGCTGACCTGTTCTTTTTGGCAGGGGCAAAGTTCGCTGGGCCTGTCGCAATGCACCACGATGGGTTCGCTATGTGGGACTCTCAAGTAACGCCATGGAATAGCGTTGCCCTTGGACCTCGAAGAGATATTGTTGGTGAGATTGCTCACGCCATTCGAAAGCGTGGGATGAAGCTGATTACAACGTTTCATCACGCAAAATTAGGACGAGCAGCTGAGTCGGATCCGCAGAAGCATCGCTGGCATTATCTTGGGCGTCAGAAGTATTTTGAGCGTGTTGCCCCAGAGCGGCTCTCTCAAGGAGGGGCAGCGCTGGAAAAGCTCTATGGGACAATGCCATGGCAAGAGTTTTTATCGCTCTGGAAAGAGTTGCTCGCGGAAGTTGTCGATTTGTATGAGCCCGACATTGTTTGGTTTGACTCGTGGCTCGATCGGATTCCATCAGCAACCCAGCGGGAGTTTCTCTCCTACTACTTCAATAAGGCGGCAGAGTCTGGAAGAAAGGTGGTCGTAACTTACAAGCAGGAAGACTTGCCAGCGGGCATCGGTGTTGTTGATTTTGAAAAGGGACGACTTGATCAGTCAACAGACTTTTCATGGCTCACAGATGACACCATCAGCGCGGGTTCCTGGACGACGACTGGAAGCTGGTCCTACACGGAAGAGCTTGATATTAAGCCGGCCAAAGAATTGGTGCATACGCTAGTTGATATCGTCAGCAAAAACGGAAACCTGCTGCTCAATGTGTCGCCGACTGCTGAGGGGACCATTCCAGAGGCTCAGCGTTCAAGTTTGCTTCAGATGGGAGAGTGGCTTCGTGCGAATGGAGAGGCCATTTATGGCACACGTCCTTACCGTATCTATGGCGAAGGTCCGAAGCGGTTAGAGACAAGCGGGCACTTCGTTGAGATGAGCGGGGAGTATACAAGTGAGAATATTCGGTTCACGCAACGGGGGGATGTGATCTATGCGATTCAGCTCGGGTGGCCAGGCTCAGAGCGACAGGTGAAGGTCAAAAGCCTCGGAAAACTGGCAACGCAAGACCTTTTGATCCGTCGTGTGTCGGTGCTCGATTCCCCAGAGGCTATTGAGTGGGTGCATGCAGACGACGCACTCGTCGTGACCGCTCCTTTTGTTGCCCCAAATAAAATTGCGCTGTGCTTCAAGATCGAGACGCAGGTGATTGAGGAGGGGGCGAGAGCGGGCAGTCAATAAGTGTCGCGAGGAGGCGTAGGGAAAAGTGCATTCCTTTTCTTCGTGGGCCGGGTTTTTTTCTGCCGACTTCAAATTGAGTCGGTGCGCCCGTGTCAGTAATGCAATTTGACAATGCCAACAGATGGTGGCCATCTGCTCGCATGCTGTCAGCGATGCGTACTGAATGCAGGGTTTTAGGGAATTCTGAGGAGAAAAATAATAAAAACTCGCTTGCGACCTTTTCAGGAGGACACTCAATGTTCGTCCCCGACCGCGTGTTTCAACTTTGAGAGATGTGCCGATGCTAAAACTTGTCCGATTTGGGGTGATGGCCGCACTCTTGCTAGTCGCGTCTACGCCTTTTCTTTCGGCGGCTGACCAGCAACCCAACATCGTTGTTTTGTTTGCTGATGACCTCGGTTACGGTGAACTGAGCTGTCAAGGTAACCCTGAAATTCCCACGCCGCATATTGACTCGATCGCCAGCAATGGTGTGCGTTTTACCGACGGCTATGTAGCCGGCCCGAACTGCAGTCCCTCACGAGCGGGATTCTTAACTGGGCGAATCCCGACTCGCTTTGGTTATGAATTCAATCCGATCGGTGCGGTCAATGAGCACCCTGGTGTCGGCCTACCGGCTGCTGAGGTTACGATAGCTGAGACGTTACGGAACGCTGGTTACACGACTGGGCTCATCGGAAAATGGCATCAGGGTGGCACGGCGGACTATCATCCTTTTCGGCACGGCTTCGATGAGTTCTTTGGGTTTCTGCACGAGGGCCATTCCTTCATTCCGCCACCATACGAAGGCGTTACGACGATGCTGCGCCGCAAGAGTTTGCCACATGGGAAAAAGGGCCGTTGGGTCGGAAAAAAAGGGCTCGTCTACACTGATCATATGGGTGAAAACGAGCCCGACTACGATGCCGACAACCCCATTTATCGTGGCGGCCAACCCGTTGTAGAAACCGAATACTTGACCGATGCACTGACCCGCGAAGCTGTTGACTTTATAGACCGTCACGATGACAAACCATTTTTTCTTTACCTTGCCTACAACGCAGTCCATAGCCCTCTTCAGGGGGCGAGCGCCTACATGCAGAAGTTTGCGCACATCGAAGATATCCACCGCCGCATTTTTGCTGCCATGCTGTCGAACATGGATGATAGTGTTGGCGCTGTCTTAACGCAGCTACGAAAGTCAGGGCTTGAAGAAGATACGATCGTGTTTTTTCTGAGCGATAATGGTGGGCCAACTCGTGAACTAACTTCTAGTAATTTGCCATTACGAGGATCGAAAGGGCAAATGTATGAAGGCGGCTTGCGGGTGCCGTTCTTGATGCAGTGGAAAGGAAAAGTTCCAGCAGGCCAGACGTACGAGAAACCAGTTTGCGCATTCGATATTTATGCGACTGCGGCGGCCAATAGTGTTGGCGTCATCGCGCCTGAGTTGGTTGAAGGTGTTGACTTAGTTCCCTTCGTCACGGGCAAGGACACCGGTACCCCACACGGAACACTCTTCTGGCGTCAGGGTGGCAAGTCCGGATTGCGGCACGGTGACTGGAAGATCGTGCGTATGGGCGGTCGAAAAACGGACCGCAAAGTGAAGTGGGAACTCTATGACCTTGAGAACGATGTCTCTGAAGAAACGAATGTCGCTGATGTTCAACCTGAACGTCTTGCCGAATTGGTGGCACTTTGGCAGGAAATGAATAGCGAAATGGCGGAGCCGATGTTTTGATCGCCATCGGACGTTTTTTATCGAGTCGAAGCAAGGTGGCCTGCCTTGGAAATCCCGATCCAGTTGATATGAAGGTCTACCGCCCTGAGGGCAAGGAGACTTTCAATGACGAAGAGACGACGGAAGAAGCACCGTCCTGAGGAGATTGTCGCGAAGCTGCGAGACGCTGATGCGATGCTCAACGCGGGCAAGGATCTTGCAGCAGTGTTGCAGGCCTTGGAGATCAGCGAGTCGACGCTTGATCGCTGGCGGGCCGGGCACCGCCGCGGAGCGGTGGTCGGCGGTGGGATGAAGTGTGAGGAAGCGACGCGGCTAAAGCATCTTGAGGACGAGAACAAGCGACTCAAGACCTTGGTTGCTGACTTGTCCCTAGACAACCAGATGCTCAAGCACCTTTCGGAGGGAAACTGGTAAGCCCTTCCCGGAAGAGAGAGGCAGTCGCAGAACTCCAGCGAGAGTTCAGCGTCTCCGAGCGAAGGGCGTGTAAGGTGGTTAATCAGCCGCGTAGCAGTCAGCGATTCAAGGCCAAGCCCCGAACGGATGAGGCGCCGCTCGTGAAGCGGATGCTGCAGCTGGCGAGAGCGAAGCCGCGGTATGGATATTGCCGGATTGGCTGGCTACTTCGAGAAGAAGGATGGCGTGCTGGGTTGTCTCGAGTATTTCGACTGTGGCAGCGGGAGGGGCTGAAAGTGCCTGTAAAGAAGCGAAAAAGGCGTCGTTTGGAATCGAGTGCCAATGGATACCATCGGCGAAGGGCCGAGACGCCCAACGACGTGTGGTGCTGGGACTTCGTGTTCGACAGGACGGCCCGCGGTAGCCAACTGAAGTGGCTATCGGTCGTTGACGGGTACACCCGCGAGTGCTTAGCCTTGAAGGTGGACCGAGGGATCACGAGCGAGGATGTGATCGACACGCTCGCCGAATTGTTCGCGATGCATGGTGTGCCCCGGCACATTCGCAGCGACAACGGGCCCGTGTTCGTTGCCAAGGCGTTGCGGCATTGGCTTGAGAAGGTAGGAGTCGGCACGCTCTACATCGAGCCGGGGAGCCCCTGGGAAAACGGCTTTGCCGAGAGCTTCCACGGGCGATTCCGCGATGAGTTCCTGGCGATGGAGATCTTCGAGGGTGTCCGGGCTGCCCGGACGCTTACTGCCGCTTGGAAGGACGAATGCAACACCCAGCGACCACACAGTTCGTTGGGTTATCGGACCCCGGCCGGGTTGGCCGCCGCGTGTGCGGCTTCCGCCTCGGCCAAGGCCTCGGCTCCAGCCGCACACGCGATCTGGGGGGAGGCAACCTGTTCCTAAACCCTCATATCGCCTGGTGCAGGAAATCCAACCCGGTCAAGTGCAAATCCTTTCAGGAAGTCGAAACTGAACGCTTTGGCGGGTGAAAGAATCTGGAAGTCAAAAATAGCAAAAAGGCGGTTTGCTACGTAGGAAATAGTCTTCGCACGTAATTCATTGGTTTTTCACCCCGTAGGCAACAAGGGCAGGTGTCCTTCGATTGCACGGGTTGATGATCAGTGCAGGGAACTGGAAGATATGGTCGTGCAGATACGAGAGCAGGCCAGGCAGCGGATGGAGAGGTGTAATGCGTATGAGAAGTCGTTCGGGGGTAACGAATGTGACGGGGTTTTTCCCCGCCTTGTTACTGGTCGGTGGGGTCTACGGCCTCCTGTGCTCATCTGCGGTCGCAGGTAGGCCAGATGGCACACGTGTTCAGCCGAACATCCTGATGATTCTCACCGATGATCAGGGGTGGGGAGATGTCGGTGCCTACGGTGCCAAGGATCTTCGCACGCCGGCGATGGATCGGCTCATTGCTGCTGGCATGCGGCTCGATAATTTCTACGCTAACTGCCCGGTCTGTTCGCCAACTCGGGCAGCGTTGCTTTCTGGCATGGTGCCCGACAAGGTTGGTGTGCCTGGAGTCATTCGGACCAATGCCGACGACAGTTGGGGATTTCTCGATCCGGCAGCTGTGCTCTTACCTCGGCCGCTGAAACGGGCAGGTTATCACACGGCCATCATCGGCAAGTGGCACCTTGGATTGGAGGCTCCCTCGCGACCGACTGACCATGGCTTCGACCACTTTCATGGCTTCCTGGGTGACATGATGGATGACTATTGGAGCCACACCCGACACGGCCAGCATTACATGCGGCATGGCGAGGAAGACGTGCGGCCAGAGGGCCATGCAACCGACATCTTCAGCGACTGGGCGGTTGACTACATTGAGTCACGGGCCAGCAGCGACCAACCCTGGTTCTGCTACCTTGCCTACAACGCCCCGCATTTCCCAGTGCAGCCACCACCGGAATGGCTTGAGCGGGTCATCGCCCGTGAGCACGGAATCGATCCAACGCGGGCGAGCCTTGTCGCCTTCATTGAGCATCTCGATGCCGGCATCGGTCGAGTGGTCACGGCACTGCAGCAGACAGGACAGGCTGAGAATACGCTGATTGTCTTTACGTCTGATAACGGCGGACATGAGGGCAGCAAGGCCAACTGTGGTCCACATCGTGGCTTCAAACAGCAGATGTTCGAGGGTGGTATAGCAGTGCCATTTTGTGCCGTCTGGCCTGGGCAGATCACTCCTGGTTCTGCCAGTGACCTGGTCGCCCAGACGAGTGATCTCTATCCGACGTTCTGTGAAGCGGCTGGGGTGACGCTCGACCATGCGATCGATGGGGCGTCAATTCTGCCAACACTCAGGGGCAACCCGCAGTCGCTCGATCGACCGCTCGTCTGGGTGCGGCGAGAAGGCGGGCAGCGGTACCAAGGGCAGGACTACTACGCCATCCGCCAGGGCCCCTGGAAGTTGCTACAGAACGATCCCTTTGAGCGATATCAGCTCTACAACCTGGAGCATGATCCGCTTGAGCAACACGACGTTGCCGGTCAGAACCGCAAGGTTGCCAGCCGGCTTGCGGCAATTCTCCGGCGGCATGTGCAGCAGGCGGCTACGGTGCCGTGGCAATCATGGGCCACTCCAGCTCAACGGTGAGTCTCAAGCGAATTGCATCAAATCCGGCAGGAGTGTGCTGCCTGAGGGTCCTCGCCGGGTGGGGTTTTTCGGTCTTGCTGGAAACTGTTTAAACTCTTGCAACAAACAGGTGACTTGTTCCCCCCTCTATGGAAAAGGCTGCATCATGAGTGAAGGCGCTCGCTCCCCCAATCATCGTTCCTCTCGTCGTGATCTCCTGGCTGCTGGGGCAGGGCTCGCCGCTGCTGGTGTGGCTCACTCCGTCAAGGCAACCCCGGCGGCAAACAGTCGCATTCGGATCGGGTTCATCGGCCCTGGAGGGCGAGGCTTTGGGGCTCATGTCAAGACATTGGCTGCGTTGCGGGAACAAGGCGCGAACATTGATCTTGTGGCCGTGAGCGAGGTCTACAAGAAACAGGAAGACACAGTCTGTGGGTTCATCAAGGAGCAGACCGGTGTCGAACCGAAGCGGTATGTCGACTACCAGGACATGCTCGCGGACGAAACTGTCGATGCCGTGTGCATTGGGACTCCGGATCATTGGCACCACCGCCAGATTGTGGATGCGTTACGAGCAGGCAAGCATGTCTATGCCGAAAAGCCAATGACGAAGACCGTCGAAGAGGCACTCGACGTGGTCAAGGTGTGGAAGGAGTCAGGGCGGGTCATGCAGGTGGGGGTTCAGTCGACCAGCCTGCAGGTCTGGGACCAGGCCCGTGAGCTGATTGATGCGGGCAAACTCGGCAAGGTACTCGGGTTCCAGACGGAGTATTTTCGCAACTCGTCCGGTGGGCAGTGGCGGTACTACAAGCTCGAAAAAGAGATGACGCCACAGACCGTCGATTGGAAACGCTGGCTGGGCACCGCGGCAGGCCTGGCCCCCGACATGCCCTTTGATCGTGCCCTCTACAAGCAGTGGCGGTGCTACTGGCCGTTTGGCTCCGGCATGTTCACGGATCTCTTCGTCCATCGGACAACAGCCATGCTCAAGGCAACCGGCCTGCGTTTCCCTGCGCGAGTGGTGGGTGCGGGTGGAATCTACCTGGAACTCGACAGCCGCGACGTCCCCGACGTGGCAACCGTGGTCGCCGACTACAACGAGGGCTGCCAGGGGCTGATTACCGCCACCATGTGCAACGAGCGGTCCCGAATCCGGCAGGTGATTCGCGGGCACAACGGTGCCTTCGATTTTGGAAATGGCGAGCAATTCACTGAGTTTGAGTTTCTGGCCGAACGCCCGCAGGTCACCCGGGACAGTTCCATCAAGGATGAAGTCATCAAGACGGACCTCACCGAAGAAACGTTGAAGAAGACCAATACCACGCACCTCCATTTCCAGAATTGGCTGACGGCTATGGAGGCGGGTGATCCTGCGGCGTGCAACAATACACCTGACCTGGGGGCGGCCGCAGTGGTGACAGTCATTCTTGGAGCGATGAGCTATCGCAAGGGCAAGGTCTATCACTTCGATGCCGCTGGTGGTCGCTACACCGACGGTAGCCCCAGTTGGGCCCAGCGGTGGGAGCAACGCTCCAAGGCGCACGGGGCACCTGGCCATGTCCCGGGCTGGCACGCCAGCGAAACGGGCAGCCGGTTGGAGACACCGCCTGACCAGCAGTTGGCCGGGCCGTGGGTGAATGGTCGTGATCCAGCGGCGGGGTGAATGATGTCCCGGCTGGGCTGCATGCGACCCGCTGGCAGCTGCGCGTGGGTGGGCTTAGTCCAGTGGTCTCGTTTGCGGCGATTAGCGTTCAGATCGCTCAGGGAGGGGCTTCGTCACCAAGGGCTGCTTTGACCTGCTCGCGGGCTTCCCGCCAGCGGTTCTTGACCGTTCGCACTGAGCAGCCCAAGAGATCAGCGATGGTCTGTTGGTCGGCATCGAGGTACCAGACCAACTGGAAGACTTCCCGTTGGGGCTCAGGGAGGTGTTGAATCGCCTCGTGGAAGAGCGTCCAACGGTCCAAGTTGGTTTCCGAGGAGCTTTTCGTGTCGGCGGGGTGGCGAATGTTCGAATGGTCTTCAAGCGGCTGAATGCCGGTGGCATGGTTGCTTCCGAAGGCCATTGGGCCGGCATGGCGGCGGGCCATGTCGATCAACTCGCGGTGGATCTGGGTGGCGGCCAGGGCCAGAACCTCGCGTGGCGACTCGATCGAAACTTCGCCGAGGCAGCGATAGAGCCGCAAGGCGGCATTCTGGAAGACGTCGTCCGTTTCCTCCCAACGCCGCACGGCCGGAAACCGGTTGAGCATTCGGTGGGCGAGAATCCGTAGCCGCTCACTACAGAGTTCAATGATACGGCCACGGGCTGCGTCGTCACCGTTGGCCAGGTCGCGCAGACAATCGGCAACCACCGGGGGGAGGGAAGCCTCGTCCATGGTGCTACGTCTTTTGGGTGGAATTGCCTTGCCGCCTGAATCGTACCAGACCGGCGGCCTGGGTGCCGAATGAGAAAACCCGTCTGGCATGGTTTCCAGGCTTAGTTTTCGGGAAAAGTTTTGCCCCTGCTGAGGCCGGCACTCGCTTTCTCTGATAGAGGATATCTCGGCCGGTGGATGGCCGGGGATTTTTTGCGTGACGGCCAACGCCAGATTTCGCACTTGCGACGAGACGGGCTAGCGGGGAATCGCCGGTCCAGTGGGGCCAGAAAACAGTCAGAAATAATCCGGTCACAAGACCAAGAGGACAGTAGGCATGGTGGGCAGAGGCAGTGATGCGGAGGCTGGGCGGTCGGGCGATGGAAGCCACGGCGGGCCGGCCACAAACGACTGGGAAAGAGTCGTGGCAGCCTTGGCCGAGTTGGGGCTGTCCATCGATGCGGGGAACGTGGTGTCGGCGGCGGATGTGGTTCTCGCTGCCCAAGTGCGACTGCGGTACTGGCGACGGCAGTTGCGGGTGGGCGACCTGTACCAGCCGATGTTTCATTCCGCGCCGGTCGCCATGCCGGGCGTTTCAGCACGGACGGGGACTGACCAAACGGACCGGTCTGCTGACCTGGGAGGAGACTTCACCTTCGTTCGGGAACGTATTCGCACCATCAAGTCGGCCCGGGATCGGCTGCTTCGGCTGGCCTGCCCCCGGCGAGATGCCGAGGCCGTGAGGCAATCGCACTCATAATCGAAGCCGAACGAACCGAATCGTTCAATCCGTTGGCATCGAGCGGTACAAAAGAGGGATGGAGTCCTTCGGCCGCACGACCACGTCGCCCCCAGTCGAACTCACCGGCGGTGAAGACACCTTCGGCTTGAGTTCCCCTGCGAATGCCGTGCGGCAGTTGGACCCTGGTACCGATCTGGGTGGGGTCACGATTCTGCGACTCCTTGCCGAGGGGGGGATGGGGCGGGTGTTCGAAGCCCGGCAGCATGCCCCCGCGCGGCGGGTCGCGGTGAAGGTTGTTCGTACCGAGAGCGGCGTGTTGCTTGGGCAGCGAGTGGGCGCAGAGGCAGCCCTGCTGGCGCGACTCACGCACCCTCACGTCGCGCAGGTGTACACCGTTGGCGTCTGTGAGGTTTCTGGACGGCCCGTTCCCTGGATCATGATGGAACTAGTTGAAGGGGGCTTGCCCATCACCCAGTACGCCGCCGCACACCGGCTGGGACTACGGGAGCGGGTGCAGTTGGTGAGTGCTGCTGCCGCAGCGGTGGCGGCAGCTCACGGCAAGGGGGTGATTCACCTCGACCTCAAGCCGTCTAATATTTTGGTGGATCGCCATGGCCAGGTGAAGGTGATCGACTTCGGCATTGGGCGCCTGTTGGGAGCGTGGTCGGTCCGGGAGGCAACCGGCCAGGTGGTTGGGACGCCAGCAACCATGAGCCCTGAACAACGGGCTGGTCGGGATGATCTGATCGACACCCGGAGTGATATCTACAGCCTCGGTCGTGTGCTGGCAGAGCTTGTCTGCAAGGCTCCCGACAGGCAGGCGGCGGGTGTTGCGGCTGGTTCTGTGGGCCAAACGTTGGCGGCTGCCGCCGTGAAGGAGACTGTGACGCTGGCCGTGCGGGGCCAGCGAGGCACCAGGTCTGAGGCGGCTGATCTGGCGGCGATTGCGGCGGCGTGTCTGGCGAAGTCTCCAGCCGAGCGGCTGGGAACCATGTCGGAACTCGAGGCGGACCTGCGCTGCTGGCTTGACGGTCTGCCGGTGCAGTGTCGCCCCTCACCCCCCGCAGAACGCCTCTGGCGCTGGGCTCGGCGGCATCCATTGGTGGCTGCAGGGAGCGGTCTTTCCTTCAGTGCATTGGTGGTGGCCATCCTGGCAATCCTCTGGTTTGCAGCGGCCAGTCAGCAGGCCCGCCAGCAGGCAGACCAGGCAGCCGACGAGGCGCGGCTGCATCTGGCGGGTGGGCTGCTGCGGCAGGCGGTCAGGGCAGGAGAGCAGCACCAGGAAGCGATGGTGGAGCAGTTGCTGGCCCAGCGTTCTGCCACGTTGGCGGCAATCAGCACGCCGCCGCAGGAACCGGTCCCAGCCAGTGACGGGCTGGCCGTCTGCTGCCTGCGGGCGGGGCTCGATCAGGCGTTGGCCTGGTGCCGGGTTGATGCGGGTGAGGCAACGGCGGTGGCAGTCGGCGACCGCCGAGGTGTTGCAGCGACGGCCAATGGAGCAGGGGTGATCCTGAGTCTTGAGGGGACTGGCCTCATACCTGGAGCCAGATTTTGTGTTGGTGACGGCAAACGACTCTGGGCAGCGGCAGTTGCCGAGGAGGCGGGGCTGGTGGCTGTGGCAGGGGAAAGCGGGGAGATTTTCCTGGTCGACGCCGACACGGGGCAGCAGCAGGCAGCCTGGTCAGGACACGCTGGCACGGTCTACGGCCTTGAGTTTCTGGCAAGGGGCAGCCGCTTGCTGAGTGCCGGACGAGACGGTCTGGTTCGGCTTTGGGACGTGGGTACCAGGCAGGTGATCCGGGGATATGGTCCGGTCAGCGATAGTGTCTATGGCGTGGCGTTCAGTTCGCAGGCTGGTCTGGTGGCGGCAGCGAGCCGCGATGGAACCGTCTGGCTGTGGGATGCCGAGACAGCCGCTGACCGGGGGCGGCTTCGGGGGCACCGGCAGCGGTGCTTCGGGCTTGCTTTTTCGCCCGACGGCCGCCTGCTCGCGTCTGCCTCAGAGGATCAGACCGTTCGAGTCTGGGAATGCGAAAGCCGCCGGGAGTACCGCCGCTTTGACCACCCCGGCCGGGTCAACGCCGTCCGCTTTTGTGGTCCGCAGCAGGTGGTGAGTGTCGGGGGAGACGCGGTGTTGCGGTGCTGGTCACTCGCTCAACCGGGAGTGGTGCGGCAGGTGGCCGGTCATAGGGGAACGGTCTGGGCGATTGCTGGCGGGAATGAACGTCCGCTGCTGACGGTGTCGGCCGACGGGACCGTGCGACGGTGGGATGCAACCGGTGACCCTCAGCCGCGGCTGGCGGTGGGAGCCGCCGTGAAGGCAGTTGCTGCGTCGGCCGATGCTCGCCTGCTTGCTGTCGGCACCTTCACCGGGGTGGTGCAGATTTGGGACGGAGCCAGCGGCCGCCTGGTGGCTCAGCGGCAGGTTTCAGACCGTGCGATCAATGGTGTCGCCTGGCATCCGCAGCGTTTTGAGGTGCTGGTTGCCGGTGCCGACGGAATGGCCGATCGTTTTCGACTTCAACAGCCCGCCGGCGGGCAAGGCCTCGGATCGCTCGAGCCGGTGGGGAGGCAGTCGGGGTATCGACGCCGGGTTTTTGCAGGCGGCTTTTCAGTAACGGGCCAGACCCTGGCGACGGCGGGTGAGGATGGGACCGTGCGACTCTGGACCGACGGCGGTGCCACGCCGC
>WTHB01000155.1 GCA_011523305.1 Planctomycetaceae bacterium
ACCTGACACTGCTGAAAGAACTGCGGAGTGAGTCTCCGGGGGACCTCGGGGACGCCGCCGTTGACTCCGCTCAGGACGAGATCAGTTCCCAACTCGCCGAGGTCGAGGCACGCGAACTGGGGTCGATCGAAAACGCACTGGAGCGAATGAAGGACGGCACCTACGGCACCTGCGAATACTGTGGCGGGAAGATTCCCTTGGCTCGGCTCCAGGCCCTTCCCTACGCCACAATGTGCATTGGCTGCCAACGGGAAGAAGAAAAATCGGGGTGGGCCGGCGAGCACGGCCGCAACCTCGAGTACGACGTCTCGTAGTTGTCCTGCCAACCGGGCCGGTGGCGATCCTTCCCGCGACGGGATTCCCGTGGCGGGATTCTCGGCACGACAGCGGCTGCTGCCCGCGAACACCTGTGGACTCCAAACGCCGCCGGGGTGGCCTCCTCCGCTCGAAAAGTTGGCCGTTCTGCCCCGTTGCCGCGAGGTATAATCCATCGTGGCCCCAAGGAAGCTCGTGGAGAGGCAGGTTCACCATGACGGTGTATTCGCAACGATTGCCAGGATTTCACTGGGGTCGGCTGGCTCACTGCCAGAGCGGCTGGGTGGCTGCGTGCCTGGCACTTTTGATCGTCACACCGCTTTCCGGTGAAGAATCGTCAGCACCGCTGCGACCGATTCAGCCCGCAACGGTCGTGCGGAGCGACCGCATTGACCCCCGTGGAAGCAGTCGCCTGAGCCTCAACGAGCGGGACCTCCTCTACGCCGAACTGGCCCGCGATGCCCGTCCGCTCGAGCAACAGAGTCGCCAACTCCACCGGCTCTCGCTGCTGCTTCGCCCCAGCGTAGTCCACATCGAGGCTCACAAGTCAAAGCAGACGAGCCGAAGCAGCAGCTACGATCACCAGGATGAGGCCGGCTCTGGTGTCATTACCCGCCTGGGCGACCGCACGGTGATTCTGACCAACCGCCACGTCATTCATGGGGCTTCCCTCGACGCCATCGCCATTCGTCTCGATGATGGCCGTGAGATCAGCCCGGCACAGGTCTGGACCGATGCCGGCACCGACATCGGCGTCATGCTTGTCGAAGAGACCGACCTACCGCTGGCCCGCCTCGCTGCTGACGATGCTGCCCAGATCGGCGACCTGGTCCTCGCCATCGGCAGCCCGTTCGGCCTGCCCTACTCGGTTACGCTTGGCATCATTTCTGCCAAGGGACGCCGAGACCTCGACGTTGGTGAAGGAGCCGTTCGCTACCAGAACTTCATCCAGACCGATGCCGCCATCAATCCTGGCAACAGTGGCGGTCCGTTGGTCAATCTCCGGGGCGAGGTGATCGGACTGAACACCTGCATCGCCAGTCACTCCGGAGGCAACGAAGGCATCGGCTTCACCATTCCCATTGCCATGGTGAAGTTTGTTGCCGGGCAACTCCTCAGCCGCGGTGCCGTGTTGCGGGCCTACCTCGGGGTCTCGCTGGACAACTCCTTCAATCTGGCGACGGCCCATCGCCTTGGCCTAACCCGGCCGGCCGGGGCCCGTGTGACTGGCATCACCCCCCGGTCACCGGCGGAAGCGATCGGCCTGCAGCCGAACGATGTCATTCTGGAATTTGCCGGAGAACCGATTGAGGATGACGATCACCTCGTCAGTCTTGTCAGCATGACCCCCACCAATCAGCAGGTCCGGCTGCGGGTCTTTCGGAACGGCCAACCGTTGTCACTCGAGGTGACCGTCGCCGCCAGAGATTCCTTCGAATCAGATGCCGCCAGTACGGCCTCACCCCGCTGATCAACGCCTCGGTTGGTTGATGGCCGATGGACTTCACCGGCTATCAGCAGCCACCTCAAGGCTGCCTACGCCTGCGAACACTCGGCCAGTCGCCGGAGTGTCTCGGCAGCGCCTCCCGAATCGATCGCCTGCTCCGCCCGGTCACGAGCGGCGGGAAGGTCTGCTGCCAGCCCAGCCGCCCAAAGAACCGTTGCGGCGTTGAGAACAACGATGTCACGCCCGGGACCTGGGGCTCCGGCGAGGAGTTGTCGAATACAGGCCGCACTCCCGGCGGCATCCTCCACCAACAAGGCATCGCGGGTGGCGGCGGTGGCGGTGGCCAGGCCAAAGTCCTCCGGAGTCC
>WTHB01000075.1 GCA_011523305.1 Planctomycetaceae bacterium
GACTGTGGGTCTTCGGACATCTAGCTTCCTCGGGGTGACTGGGGGGATGGGCGGTTGGGCCGGCCAGCGGCTGGACCTGCCATCTTGCAAAAGAATCGTTCGAGGGCCAGTCGCGCCCGTAGGCCCCGAGAGGCCTCGGCTTTCAGGCTCCGGTCAGTCGCTTCGAGCCAGGCGGGCAGCTGGCGGCACCGGCGGCTGCCGAGATGCCGCAGGGCCTGCTCGGCCTCCGCGAGGGCTTTGGGCCAGGCAGCGACGCCAGCCTCCCGCAGGGCGGCGGCGAGGTTTGCTGGACGTTTCGGACCGGCAAGTAGACGAGCCGCCGTCGAATAGCGGCGAAACACAGACGCGGACTGCGCGGCTAGGCCGATCGGGCTCTCGCCGGCGTCGAGCAGGGTGGCCAGCAGGGCGAGGGCTTCGTCGGTTCTCCCGGCCGCAGCGGCATCGAGCATTTCCCAGGCGGTGCGTTGCGTCCCCGATCCCCCAATGGCATCGACGGCCTCGGGGGAGATCTGTCGTGGTCCAGAGGCGGGCAGCGCAGCTACCAGACTGTTGAGGGCCTGGTCGATCTGGCCAAGTTCGTTGCCAAGCCGCTCAAGCAAGCGCGATGCCGTGGTGGAAGGAAGGTCAACAGCCAGCGTCTGCTTCGCCCAGGACTGGAGCCAGCGGGTGAGATTGAATCGGGGGGGGACGCCGCTTTCGATGGCTTGGCCGTGCCGGGCCACAGCCTTGGCCAGCCGGGTGGTCGCGGGAAAACTGCGGACCTCAAGAATCACCAGGCCACGCGTGCCTCGAGGACGATCGGCAATCGTTTCCAGCAGGCTCCGGCAGGCGGTGACAAAACTGTCTGCCCGGCGGACCACCGCCACGCGGGTTGCGGTGGCGAACATGGGCACGGTTGCCGCTTCGTCGAGCACATCGCGGGGGTCAGGCTGCTCGTCACCAGCAAATTCTCGCCAGGCCCAGGCTCGGTCTTCTTCATCCGGGCAGAAGCGGTCCCGAAGGCGGAGGAGCAGGTGCCGGTTTACAAACGGGTCGTCCCCAACAAGCACCACGACCGATGGGCCTGTTGGGCCTGCGTCGATGGCCTTGTCGAATGCGTCGGGGTCGAGCAGCAGGTCGAGCCCGCAGAGTCCCGTCGGTTTTTTTGCCACGGCCGTTGTCCTAGTCGGCGAAAGAGAAGACACCTAGCCGACAGTGTACCGGCTAGGGGTGCCATGCCGCACGGGTGGGCTGGTCGATCAGGGCGGGGGGGATCCGGCAGGCTGGTCTTGCCGCATCGCCGACTGAAATACGTTAGCCCTTAGAGGCCCTGCTGGCTGGCAATCCGGTTGGATCATGTCGATGAAGGCCCACCTGGCGAAGCTCGGTGAAGACCTCGGCAAGGACGTTGGCCGCCTCCATTCCATGCAGCCATCAGCACACCAGCCAAGGGCACACGCCTTTGCCCCCGCTGGCAACCGGCATCGCTATCACGGTGTGTTTGCACCGAACCACCCGCTGCGGCCGGCCGTGACCGCCATGGCGGTTGGCAATCTCGGCAATCAGCGAGAAGCCGCTGACAGAACAGACAGCACCGATGAAAAGCCTTGTACCCACTACACTTCACGGATTGCCTGGGCGAAGTTGCTGGCCCGGGTGGGCAGGAGTTTCCGCTGGCGTGCCCGCATTGTAGCGGCGATATCCGGCTGATCAGTTTCATCACCCAGCCGGAGACGATTCGGAAAATTCTGACGCACCTGGGTGAACCACTGGAGCCACCCTCTGTGTCTTCGGCTCGAGGGTCACCCGTCGCTTGGGATGACCTGGTGCAGTCACACGGCGAAAGGATGGACGCCCAAGAATCGCCTGCTGACCTGCCCATGATCGACATTCATCGACGCTGACGGCCGGTGCTCTTGCTTCGTGACGCACGATCGCGCTCTTTCACCCGCCTGAGGGGTGGAGCAAGGCAGTGGGGCTTCTCCTGACGGACGCGATGCTTGCGAAAGTGCCGTTGGCCTTCCTATCCTCGGACTTTCACAGCGACACCTTCAACGGAATGAAGAACACGCATCTGCCGCAGTTC
>WTHB01000046.1 GCA_011523305.1 Planctomycetaceae bacterium
GCATCGATCAACCCAATGCCCTCCCGCAGCAGTTGCGTTCGCAGGTCAGGGGTGGTGTCGATCAGCAGCGTACCCTCCGGCAGCCCCATCACCACACTCGTTCGAGTCCGCTGATTTCGCCGTTCACCTCCCGCACAGACCTCGCAGTCACAGCCGACGACCGGCACCCCGACGCTCGTTCCCGTTCCCAGGAAGAGCAGCTGCCCCAGCAGATCGTCTCGTCGAGAGGCAGCAGACGTCATGGGTAGCCACAGGGTTCAGGTCGCGAGAGTGGGAAATAAGCAACGGCGCACACGACCGTTCGAGGCTCCGCGGCAACTGTCGCCCCCGGAGTGCACCGGGAGCGGGAGTCCTCGCGTCTGCCTCCCGCTGCCGCCCCGCCGTGGCCCCGGCAGAGACCGGGATACCCGGTCGGACCAGAACGCCGGCTCATTCCTGCAAGATGATATCCCATCCACCCGACTGCACCGAGGGGGTGACGCCGTCTGCCGGCAAGGTTGCAGCCACGGCATTCTTGAGTTTGGCAGCCAGCCGCTGGACATCGTCAGCATGCACAGGGGCATCAGCGAGGTTGATCAGTTCCTGCGGATCAGCCTCATGGTCATAAAGTTCCCGGCCTTTGCGGCCCTCGTCCCATTCAGTGTACCGCCAGCGGGGCGTCCGCAAGGAATAGCCGAAGTACCGCCCGCCTTTCTGCCGCCGCATTACCTGGGTCAGCGCCCAGTTGCGACCCTGCCAGCCGGGATCCGCAAGCATCGGCACCAGGCTCTGCCCCTGCAGGTTGTCCGGCGGCGTCACGCCACAAAGTTCGGTGAGCGTGGGGAACAGATCGAGCTGTGACACCGGCGCCTCTGCAACGCCACCCGGCTGCGACAGCCCGGGCGCGACAATCAACAGAGGCACGCGGGCACTCTCCTCGAAGAGGCTCATCTTCTGCCAGAGCCCATGCTCACCCATGTGATAGCCATGGTCACTCGTAAATACGATGACGGTGTTGTCCGCCAGTCCAAGTCTGTCGAGTGCAGCAACTACCAGGCCGACCTGGGCATCCATGAAACTGATGCTGGCGTTGTAGGCCTGCCGACACTGCCGGCGGAGGTCGTCGGTGAGTTTGTCCTGCTCCTTTTTGGCACTCGCAAGCGCTGCCTCCGGCAGATCGGCCTGATCCTCGGCCACCCCCGTCACCACCGGCATGGACTCAGCCGGATGCCAGCCAAAGTATGGATCGCGAGGAGCAACGTAGGGGGTATGCGGCCGAAAGAAACCGACAGCCAGAAAGAACGGTCGGGAGCGATCGCGGGCACACCGCTCAAGGACCCACGCTGCGTCGGCAGCCAACAAGCCATCAGTGTGTGCGGCATCGCCCTTTGGCGAGGCGTACCAACTCAGCGTGCCACCAAACTTCCCCGGCGAGAGGCTGAAAATCTCGGGCTCTTCTTCCAGCCTGTCGACGCCGGCCGGGTTGAGTTCCAACTCCCATGAGGCCGGGTCGTCATGGCCATCTGTACCGACACTCCGCGGCACGTTGTAGTGAAACATTTTCCCGAGCCGTGCAGCAAAGTAGCCCGCCCGCCGAAAGGCCTGGGGCAGGCTCACCTGATTAGGAATTGACTGCCGGAAAATCTGGGCATTGGCGTGAATCCCCGTGGCGTTGGGGGCAAGCCCCGTCAAAAAGGAATTCCGGCTCGGCCCACAGAGCGGGAAGGTGCAATAGGCCCGCTGAAAGAGGACCCCGCGGGCAGCCAGGCGGTCGAGATTCGGTGTCCGGGCCAGCGGATCGCCATAGCAGCCAAGCAGAGTGTTGAGGTCATCCGACACGATGAACAGCACATTCCGCCGGGGCTCAGGCTCAGCCGCTGCCGGCCCGCCAATCATGACGATGCCCACCCAGACGGCGATTCCTGCCAACAATGCCCGTGTTTTCTTCATCATCTTCATCCTAGGAAGGTTCCCGATCTGGTCGCACGCTGCCGCAAGGCCCTGCTGATTCTACTCCCAAATTCCCGAGCAGGAGTCGCCTTGACCCTTCCCCGGCCTCACGGTGACAATCAGTTATTAGGTATGCGTCTCGCGCGGCGGTTCGAACGAGCCCCGAGACTGCCGCCGCGTTCGTCTCGCGTTCGGCCACCCATCGGGCAGACCGTATCCCCGTGCCCCCTGAGGCCCTGGGTCCCTCGCCCCCAACCACTACCGCAATGGAACAACTGGAACGCATCTGGGATGCCCTAAGCAACGTCGCGGCGGCCCTCGGCGCTCGTGTCGAGCGATTCATCACCGGCCTGTTTGGCTCCTCAAACGCCCGATTCCTCAAGCGACTGGAGCCCAAAATTGAGGCGATCAACTCGCTCGAGCCCCGCTATCAGGAGATGACCGACGCCGAACTCCGGGCCCAGACCGCCGAATTCCGGCGACGACTCGCAGCGGGTGAAACGCTCGACGACCTGCTGGTCGAGGCCTTTGCCGTCTGCCGCGAAGCGGGCCGTCGCTTTCTCGGCATGCGGCACTACGACGTCCAGTTGATTGGCGGGATGGTGCTCCACTCTGGGGCGATTGCCGAGATGATCACCGGTGAGGGCAAGACACTGGTGGCCACGTTGCCGGCCTACCTCAATGCGCTCGAAGGCAAGGGCGTTCACGTCATCACCGTCAATGACTACCTCGCCCGCCGTGACATGGAGTGGATGGGGCCGCTCTACATGGGCCTCGGCCTGACCGTCGGGGCGATCCAGACCGGCATGGACTCTGACGAACGGCAGCGGTCGTACGCCTGTGACATTACCTACGGCACCAACAATGAGTTCGGCTTTGACTACCTCCGTGACAACATGCGGATGGCAGCCCGCGACGACGAGCGATTCCCGAAGCAGATGCAGCAGTCTCAGGGCCGACTCAACTTCGCCATCATCGATGAAGTCGACAACATCCTGATCGATGAGGCCCGGACGCCGTTGATCATCTCCGGCCCCGCCCACGACGACGTCACCAAGTACGCCAAAGCTGACAAGGTGGCTCGGCAGTTGCGAGCCGACGAACACTTCGAAGTTCAGGAGAAGGAACACACCGTCAGCCTGACCGAGGCCGGGGTTCGTCAGGCCGAGAAACTGGCAGGCGTCGAAAGTTTTTACACCGCCGGCAACATGGAGTGGCCGCACCTGATCGACAATGCCCTCAAGGCCCATCACCTTTACAAACTGGATGTCAACTACGTCGTCCAGAACGGCGACGTGGTGATTGTCGATGAATTCACCGGCCGCCTGATGCCCGGTCGCCAGTGGTCGGATGGCCTCCACCAGGCGGTTGAGGCGAAGGAAGGGGTTCGCATCAAGGAGGAGTCGCAGACCCTTGCCACCGTCACCCTCCAGAATTTTTTCAAGCTCTACAACAAGCTTGGCGGCATGACCGGCACCGCCATGACCGAAGCCAACGAGTTCTGGAAGATCTACCACCTCGATGTCATCGCCATTCCACCGAACCGAACGCTACAGCGAATCAATCATCCCGATGTCATCTTCCGGACTGAACGGGAAAAGTGGATTGCCGTGGCGGACGAAATTGAGCGGATCAATCGCTGGGACACCCTCAGCCTAGGGAACGGCACCTGGAAGATCGGCACGATTACCAAGGAAACGGGCGACGGTTTTGAGTTTCAGCCGAAGGGTGAAAAGCAGACTGAGTCGGTCCGTAGCGACACCGTCAAGGAGATCCAGCGGCGCGGACTGCCGGTGCTCGTTGGCACCGTATCGATTGAAAAAAGTGAACGGCTCGCAGCGTTGCTCGACAAGCGCGGCGTTTCACACCAGGTCCTCAACGCCAAGCAGCACCAGCGAGAGGCTGACATTGTCGCGCAGGCAGGCCGTCTCGGTGCGGTGACGATCGCCACTAACATGGCCGGCCGCGGCACCGACATCATCCTCGGCGGCAACGCCGAGACGATGGCCTGGGCCACCCTGCAGCACACTTACCCAACCCGGCTCGATGTGCCCCGCGATGAGTGGGACTCCCTCGTCACCGAGATCTCCAGCCGAGAAAACATGAAGGCCGTAGGCGAACGCGTGCGGGAGATGGGGGGCCTCCAGATCATCGGAACCGAGCGGCACGAGTCCCGCCGAATCGACCTGCAGTTGCGTGGTCGCTGCGGCCGCCAGGGTGACCCCGGCAGCAGCCGCTTCTACCTGTCGCTCGAAGACGACCTGATGCGAATCTTCGCCGGCGAATGGGTGAAGAACATCCTCACCCGTCTGGGCATGCAGGACGGCGAGGCGATCGAAAGCCGAATGGTGACGCGGCGTGTCGAGGCGGCACAGAAAAAGGTCGAGGAACGCAACTTCGAAATCCGCAAGAATCTCCTCGAATACGACGAGGTGATGGATGAGCAGCGGAAGCGGGTTTATGGCTTCCGGCAGCGGATCCTCGACGGCCGTGAGTCCACCGATGAGACCACCGACCGCGACGGTGAATGCCGTGAATTGATCCTTGAAATGGTCGACCGCCAGATTGACCACCACATCGACACATTCCTCGATCGCGACTATGGGGCGCAGACGTTCGCCAGTTGGGCCTCCTCGCAGTTGGCCTGCGAACTCGACAGTGGTGACTTCCGCGGCCTCAGCCCGGACGAAGCCATCCGGCTCGCACACGACCGGGCCACCCGCCAAGCCGAGGCGCAGATTTTCGAGGCGGTGGAAGAGAACCTTCCCGAGAGTGAAGACGAACGCGACTGGAACTGGGGGGCTCTGGCCAGTTTTGCCAACGCCCGCTGGAGGCTGTCAGTGAACGACCGCGACCTGAAACGCATCGGCCGGACTGACGTTGCCGAGTGGCTGCAGCACCGGGCCGGAGAGGCAATCGCCAAGGCCGATCTCAGCGAGGGCGAAAAGTTCTTGGCCCCCAACTTCGGCCTCCACTCCGCTCGCAGTTGGACCGAGTGGCGTTTTGGCGTTGACCTCACTGATGCCGACCTGACGTCCATCTCGGATGCTGACCCCGATCCTGAGGGCTTCAAGCAGATTGTCCGAGACAAGGCCCGAGCCGCCTATCAGCAGCGAGAGATCGAATACCCCGTACTGGTTGGCCTGGCGCACTTCAGCGGCCAACAGAGCGATGGCTCCAAGCGACTCGACCGCAACGGACTCCTCGCCTGGGCTCAGGACCGCTTTGATCCAAATCTGGACGAGACCTCCCTGGCTGCCCCCGGTCTTGATGACTTGAAACGCACGCTGGTGGCGGCGAGCAAACGCCGCCACGACCAACCTGCCGCGCCCCGCGAAGAGATGCAGCGGATGGAGCGGGCCGTGCTGCTGCAGATTCTCGACAATGCCTGGAAAGATCATCTGCTGGCAATGGACCACCTGCGCAGTAGCGTTGGCCTCCGTGGCTACGCCCAGGTCGATCCCAAGGTGGAGTACAAACGTGAGGGCATGCGAACCTTTGAACTGATGTGGAGCGGCATCGACGAACGGGTGGTCGATATTGTCTACCGCATCGAACAGGTTGAGGACGACGCGTTGCGGAGCACCTGGCGAGAAACGGCTGCCATTCACGAAGACTCTCCATCGGCTGCCACCCTTGAACAGTCCGAGATGCACCCCGCCGATCAGGCTGACCGGGCACCGGCCCAGCCGATCCGGAACGTCGGTGAGAAGGTCTCCCGCAATGCCCCCTGCCCCTGCGGCAGTGGCAAGAAGTACAAGAACTGCTGCGCCCGATCGACGAGCGTGCCGACGGGGTAATCAGTGGTGCCGCTGGCCCTCAACCTGCTTTATCTGCTGCTCGGCCTGATCGCCCTGCCCTGGGTTCTCTGGCGGCGGTTGGCCGGGGGACGTCCCGTCGCCGCCCCTTGGCAGCGTCTGACCGGCAGCACCACGGTACCGCCCTGCCCGCCCGGTGCCCACCGGATCTGGCTGCATGGTGTCAGCGTGGGGGAAGTCCAACTGCTGGCCACCCTGGTCGCTGAACTCAACCGGCAGGCTGCCGCTCGCGGCCTCACCATCGACTGCGTCGTCTCGAGTTCAACCACCACCGGCCTCGACCTGGCCGCTCGACGGTTCGGCCCAGAACGAGTCTTTCCCTGCCCACTCGATGTCAGTTGGGCAATTCGCCGCGTCTTCCGACAGGTCCAACCCGACCTGCTTGTACTGGGTGAACTTGAACTCTGGCCCACTATGCTACACACCGCTGACACCCGGGGCGTGCCAGTGGCTGTCGTCAACGGCCGGATGAGCCCCCGCAGCTTTCGCGGCTACTCCCGTGTGGCCCCGCTGGCCCGAGCGATGCTCTGTCGCGTGAGCCTTGTGCTGGCCCGCTCGGCCGAAGATGCCGAGCGGTTTCGTCAACTTGGCGGACCAGCGGTCGAGGCCGTCGGGTCGCTCAAGTTTGATGGTGTTATTGGCGATCGGCAGGCTGCCGGGGTGAGGCGCCTGCGGGACCTCGCTGGACTGTCCGAGCAGACACCGGTTCTGCTAGCTGGCAGCACCCAGGCTCCAGAAGAAGCACTCGCAGTCGAGGCCTTTCTGGCCCAGCGGCCCCGGCATCCCGACCTGCGACTGATTCTCGTTCCGCGGCATGCGGAGCGGGCAGGAGCCATCGCCGCTTGGCTGGACAGCCGGCTGGCTGACCCTGCTGCTGCCGGTATCGATTGGCAACGTCGGAGTGCACTCACCCAGGCAGGCAATAATTCTCCGGCGGCCGTGCTGCTGGTCGATGTCACCGGCGAGTTGGCGTCCTGGTGGGGCGTCGCGACGGTCGCCTTTGTTGGAGGCAGTCTGGATGGCACCCGCGGCGGACAGAACATGATCGAGCCGTCCGCCTACGGGGCAGCGGTCTGCTTCGGCCCACACACCCGCAATTTCCGCACCGAGGTGGCTCAACTGCTGACGGACAACGCTGCCGTTGTGGTCGAGGACGGAGAAGCCCTGCGTCAGTTCGTCGGCCGATGCCTCGTTGAGCCCCAGTTCGCCGCTGGCCTGGGGACCCGAGCCCGCCAGGTTGTTGCCCGAAACCGGGGGGCAACCGCGACCACCGGTAAGCGTCTGCTCGATCTGCTTACCACCGAATCTGAACAGCCGGTTGTCGAACCGCGGCAAAAGGCCGATACTGACGATTCGTGAGCGTGACGGAGCCTAAACCTGCTCGCTCTGGAAACGAAACCTTCTTTATGCACGAGGCATCCAACGTGGCTAGCGGCAAGTATCTCTTTACGAGCGAATCGGTCAGCATGGGACATCCGGACAAACTGGCCGACCAGATTTCCGACGGCGTGCTCGACGCCTTCCTCGCCCAGGACCCCTCCAGCCGCGTTGCCTGCGAGACCCTCGTGACCACCGGCCTGGCGGTGATTGCCGGCGAGATCACCTCCCGAGGCACGATTGACTACCAGCAGGTTGTCCGTGATGTCATCCGGGAAGTCGGCTACACCGATGATGAAATGGGTATCGCTGCCGACACCTGCTCGGTGCTTGTCGCGGTCGGCAAGCAGAGCGGTGACATCGCGATGGGCGTCAATGAAGACTCTTCGACCGGCAAGGACATCGGCGCCGGCGACCAGGGGCTCATGTTCGGCTACGCCTGCAACGACACCCCCGAACTGATGCCGCTGCCAATCGCCCTCTCCCACCGGATCCTCAATCGCCTCGCCGATGCCCGCCTCAACGGCGATGTCGACTGGCTGCGGCCGGACTCCAAGAGCCAGGTGACGGTCGAGTATGACGGAGACAAGCCGGTGCGAATCGACACGATCGTGGTCTCCACACAGCATGCACCACATGTCACCAACGAGGAAATCCAGAACTACATCATTGAGAAGATCATCAAGCCCGAACTGCCGACGGATCTCGACATCAGCACCATCACCTACCACATCAACCCGACCGGCCGGTTTGTGGTGGGCGGACCGCACGGCGATGCGGGGCTGACTGGAAGAAAGATCATTGTCGACACCTATGGCGGCTGGGGCCGTCACGGTGGTGGTGCCTTCTCCGGCAAAGACCCGACCAAGGTTGACCGCAGCGCTGCCTACATGGCCCGCTATGTTGCCAAAAACATCGTGGCCGCCGGTCTCGCTGATCGCTGTGAGGTGCAGCTGGCCTATGCCATCGGCGTGACCGAACCGGTCAGCGTCCATGTCGAGACAGCAGGCTCGGGTAAAATTGATGACGACCGATTGCGGGATCTGATCCGGGAAAACTTCCCGCTGACTCCCCGGGGAATCATCGAACACCTCGACCTGCGGCAGCCGATCTTCCGCCGGACTGCAGCCGGTGGGCACTTCGGCCGCGATGAATTCCCCTGGGAAAAGACCGACAAGGCCGCAGCACTCGCTGAGGCAGCTGGCACTGCCGCAGCCGCAGGCTGAGCCTCACCCAGCACAACCAGTGTGGGCCGGTGGAAACGCCTGCCCACATTGGTCGTGCGGCTCCGGCTTTCCACCCGTGCCGGCAGTTGACTTCTGCCGAGTGGAGATAAAGACCCCATGCCCCGTGTGACGCGCCCTGTTGTCGAACCTGGTACCGCCGGGGCAGCAGCGTGTGCTGGAGGACTGGGTCTGGCAACTGCTGCTGGTCGGCTTGGCCCACTGTTTCAGGAGACGGCTGGCCGACTTGCCACTGGCACACTCTGTTTGGTTGCCGGGCTGGTTACGGCTCGCCGGCTGGCTGGCGGGCTTACCGCTCCGATTCACGGAACAGCGTTGCTGGCGGTCGCTGTCGCGGGGCTCGGCCTTGTTGCCATTGCTGACTGGGCGGCCGCCCCCGAGCGGAAGCTATCTGGCCGGCTCAGCCGGGCAAGCCTTCTGGTCACCCTGTCAGTCCTGGGCAGCTCAACTCCGTTCACGCCGCTGAGCAGCCTGCTGGCGGTGGCGGTGCTGGCCCTGGTGGCCCTGTTGATTGCGTTGCCACCCGATCGCCTGCTGGTGCCGCAGCGCGCCAGGGCGTTGCAACACCGCCGAACAAAGGGACGGCGACGCCAACGCAAGCCGCAGTGGCCTGCAGGCCTTGGAC
>WTHB01000081.1 GCA_011523305.1 Planctomycetaceae bacterium
CAGATGCACCTGCCGAAGTGCCCGTGCTCAGCCTGCCTGCGACCGCGCTGAGTTCCTCCCTTTCAGGCGGACAATCCGTGGCCATGTGGGTGCAGGCCACCGGGCCGGGCGTGCTGCTGTCGTCCACGGTCAACGACACAAACGGGAATCCTGTCGAGGTCCCATATCTCTGGATCGACACCGACGGCAACGTCAACGGTGGCTTCTACGGCTCCGACGACTTCGATTTCAACTCGGGCCAAACCGTCCTCTCCTACCAAACGCTTACCGGCGCAACGCGGATCGGCTCGCCACTGGCCATCACGGGGCAGGTGACGGTGATCGACAACAACTGGCACCACGTTGCCCTCGTGGCCGACGGCGACACGCAGTCGCTCTACATCGATGGCCTGCTGCAGGGCACGGCCAAGCCGACGGTCATCCAACAAGAAACGGGGCTTGTCAGTTCGCTTTACGGCAACACGATCACCATCAATCTTGAGGAATCGCCCAGCCTCGGCGAAACCTTCACCGCACGACTCTTTCAAGACGACACGTACACCTTCAACGTGACATCCACGGGGCCGCTGCGATCGGTCACGCCGCTTGCCGTCTCCGCCACCGACGTTGTCACGCCAGGCTCGTCCTACACGCCCGTCGCTTCGGCAACTCTCCTGATACCGGCGTCGGGTCCGGCCCAACTGCAAATCGTGATGCAGGATGCAGTGCATGCCCAAAACGCGGTGTCCGCGATGCTGCTCTACGGCAACGCTGGCAGCAGCAACTTCCAACTGCTGCCAGCCACGGGTGGCCTCTCGTCTGACATCGGCGGCTACGAAGTCGGAACCTCCGTCTTCCCTGCCTCGACTGGCTCTGTCCTGCCGCAGGTCAACTACCCGCAGCCCTTCATTGGCGCGATCGACGACCTCTCCGTCTGGAACACTGCTCTTCCGCAGGCTTCCGTGCAGGCAGCAATGACCGCTCCGGTCAACACGGCCGTCAATGGCGTTGTGCTGCCCAGCGGCGCCACCCTCGCCGGCATCGCTCCGCCCTCTTTCGCGCTCAACTTCAGTAATCCTGATCAAGTCCCAGACAGTGAAGACGGCTACACCTTCACGAATACTGCTCCAGAAGGCGACGACAGCATCGTCGCGACATCGACGCTGCTCACAGTCGGCACGCCGGCCACGATTCCCGCCTCGCAGTTCGCAAACGATCCAGCCGCGAGCAACTACCTCCCACGGCTAGGCAACTATCAAAACTACGGCATCGGCCTGATGACGCCGCTCGATGCGGGCTCCATCCGCGTCAATCGCAGTTCGCCATACACCGCGCAGGTGGCCCTCGCCCAAGGCGATCTGCTCACGTTCGCGCTCAATGGCGGCCAGCCCACCACAGTCGCGATCACTGTTACTGATGAGTTTGGCACGGTCATCTCCGAGACGATCAGCACCGGCATCCCGGTGAGGCTGGAAGCCGCCTATACGGGGACTTTTAAGGTCACCCTCAACTTGCCCGCCGATTCACTGTTTGCCAGCGTGCCTGTCACCTTCTCCCAACTGCCCGGCAGCATCAACCGCCTCCAGCCGCTATTGAGCGTGTACGAGCAGCGACTCGCCGCCTACACATCATTCGAATCGGCCTATGCCGATCCAACCATTCCCACCAATAACCCGACGTCAAACTTCAACGGCTTTGACGCCTCGCTTGCCACAGGGGCTGCCGACTACTTTCCGCTCTGGAGCGACACCACCTACTTTCCCACGTCAGCCACCACAGCGGAAGGCGAAGCAGCCTATGCCGAGCAGGTAAGTGCGGCCTACGAAGCGCTGGTCTCGGCCAACGATGGGCTGAGCTTTGCAAACCTAAACTTCCAGGCAGTCGATGGCTCGCGATCCATTCCAGAGCAGAATGCGGTCGATCTCGCCGCCGCCTACCGCGTGGCCTTTGGTCAGGAGCCACCACAGTTGCCAATCGGCGCGACATCGTTCACTCCCTCCGCTAACGATTCGCCTTCCAAAGCCATCTATAAGTTCTTCTCAAACGTCAACCGCTGGCGACAGCAGGCCGACACAGCCCTGCGGTCCCTCGCCGCGAGCATCGCGAGCATCACGCCTCAGTCCGCTCCCTACGAGATTGCCGAACTCATCGCGTCAAACCAGGCAGCGTTTGTCTCAGGCCAAACCGACGGGATTGTCTCTGAAAGCAGCGAAGAAGATCTCGGCAACGTCGCCAAGGAATCAGCCAGCGAACTCGGCATCAAGGGCGCCGGGAAATTATTTGAGATAGGAGTCAAGGAGTTGGGCAAGGGGGAACTTGCCGCGACTGGCGTCGGCCTTGGCGTTGAGATGTGCCTCAAGATGTTCACTGGCTGGATAAAAATCAAAGGTGAGGCGGAATCTCCAACGTCTTCTGTATATGTCTCTTTCGTGCCGATCATCAACGCCATGACGGAGTATGACTCACTGGAAGATTTGGCGCAGTCGATCAGCGTCAATAGCGATGCGTTCGCTCGCCGGATCGAAACACAGCTCACTAATCCCGCCTACCTGCAATCGATCTATAGCAACTTCGGCCTCCTCAAGGCTCTCGCTGGTGTGAGTGGCGATGGCGTTGAACAACTTGCCGACAGTGGTGCGTTGGATGATGCAGCAGCCGAGTTTTCTGCTCACCAGGCGTGGTCAGCGATGGTGCCTGCGGCGTTTTCCTGGGAGCAGGTCAAGCCGGACGAGTTTCCCGCAGCAAACATTCAAAACACCGACGACGCCTACGACTGGATTGAAGAGCCACTCCAGATCAATAGCAGCAACTCTGCAGATCCGGTTGCCATGGCAACGGGCGACTTCAACGGCGACGGCTACCCCGATCTGGTGCTCAGCAACACCGGCGGAAGTGACTCATCCCGGCAAAACCTTCTTGTGCTCTACGCGATACCAAACCTCAACGGCAATGAAGAAAGCGTGGGTTACACCTCAGGCTGGAGTTACGCCGAAGCCACGGAGTCGAGTGGCAATTTCACGAAAGTAATTGAGTTTGAAGACGGTCTAAAGAACCCGTCAGGGGTGGCGGTCGCCGATTTCAACGGCGACGGCAACGATGACATCGTTGTTAATTTCACTGACAGTCAGGCCGCGATCTGGCTGGGGAGCAGTGAAGTGAGCGCCACGGGAAGCCTGGCCACGCCCGTACTTGCAGGCAATGAAGGAATCAATCTCAACGGCGGCACCCATCCCGAACAGGTGGTCGTTGCCGACTTCAACAACGACGGCCAGATGGATTTCGCGTCTGCCTGCACCGACTCCAGCTCAATCGTTGTGGCGATGAATACGACCAAGACGACCATTGAGAGTATTGGCGTCAAATCGAGTGGCAATGAAACTGAGCTCGGAAAAACATTAACGTTCACAACCTTCAACGTGAACTTAAGCGGAAACCTCAGTTCAACCCTCAGTGGGTTTCTCGCGACAGGAGACCTCAACGGCGATGGCTACGCCGACCTCGCTGTGACATCCTCCCGTAGGATTTCGTTCCTCCTTAGTGACGTGAGTAAGACTGACAACGCCGACGGGACTACGACATCTACATGGAACGGCTTCTCAGATAGTACATCCCCTTCTTTTCCGAGTACTTTGTATAGCAATGAGATCGTCATTGGCGACTTCGACGGTGATGGTAAAACTGGCGACATTGCGTTCCTTGGTTACTCGAATGGTTCGGTGCTGCCGGAGAGTATGACAGGCTCCGAATATGGCGACCAAATGGTTGGATCAAACAATCTCATTGGCAGCCGCGTTTGGGCGCAAGGCCTTTGGCTGATCGTTGATCAGACGGCTGACTACGCGTCGTCATCCTCGACGGTGACGCCCACATGGATGGGGTATGGTGGAATTGTCGGCCTCGCAACCGTCCCTAAGGCGTTGAAGTATGGATCGGACGTTACCGCGGACGACGGAACAGTCGGGCCAGATGGGCTCGCCTATAGCTACGCAGTTTTCCCGAGCGACAGCAACGAAGTTATGAACAATCCAACCGCGGTTAGTATCGCGGTTGTAGTGAACCCCCTCGCCGCCCAAAAGTCGTTTTGGGACGCACCTAGCATCTTTAACAGTTCCTCAAACAGTGGTATTTGGAATGGCCAAGGGGCTTCCTATCAGTTGTCGTTTGGTGAACTCGACCTGTCAGGTACCAACGGTGTCTACTCGGACGTCGTCGTGTCGCCGAGCGGCATGATTGCGGCTTCCTCCGGGCAGGGCGGCAATATTGAAGATAAAAAATGGTATTCCCAGGTCAGTTGGTCCAACAACGTGCTAGCGAACTCGCCGATTAGCACATACCTACCCGACAGCGGAGAAGAACTTGAGTATGTGACAAGCACGGGCGATCTTCCCAGCGGCTACAACCCCGATGAGTTTGTATTAACTGCGATGGCTGCCTTGGAGGCCGGAACGCCGACGTTCATGCCGATCCAAGAATATGGGCTTCCAAGTAAAGTCGCGAGCCCCAACTTTTTCCTTGCCGCCGTTAGCGCAATGGTGCAAGAAAACGGAGAGCTTGCTGATAGCAGCGGCAAATCGATCGTTGGGTGGAATCTCGTTGACAACAATGGCAACCCAATTGCCCTGGAAACAGCATCGATGTTGTTTGGCTTGACCACGCCGGCAATAACGAAGAATGAGCGGGGGGCGGACGAACCGCTTCCTGCGGTGCTTCCACAACTGTGGGAGCCGATCGATCGCGTTGTTGAGTTCGCAAATCCAGACAAGCCTTTGAAGGCGTACAACGGCATGTGGTATGCGGACACAAAGGCCGCAAACTCTGCTGTCACGTCGCTGAACAACGCATTTTTTCTCTGGGGCCAAAACAATGCCTCGTATCACCCCGACGGCGTTCTTACCGAAAACGCGCTCGACTTGTTTAAGTCTTTGCCTCTAACCGACGACGATTACACTGTCACGCTGGGGCCGATCGGGTTGGAGCCTCCGACTCTGCAAATCCCCGCCCCGACGAACTTGCAGATCGCGGTCGCAGACTCAGGCACCACAACCACGACAACGCTGACTTGGAATGCTCCGGCCTTCGCGTCTGGCTCGCCGGTGCTCTACTCCGTCCGGGTTTTTAATGGCATAACGGGAGCGCCAATCACCTCCCTCGACACGACCGTCACGCAAGCCGTGTTTGATAACCTGCTCTCACCGGAGACCTCGTACTACACTGTTACTGCGACGATCCCCGGAGCCAGCTCCGTGGCTGGCTACGCACCGTGGATCGAGAGCAACCCGAGCCTGCCCGCCGCGGTTCGTGACAACGTGTTTGTGGGCATCGCCACCGAGGGAATCCCGTTCGTGGGAGGTGGCCTGAGCGGAACAGGCCTCACGTACAACTACCAAGACCTCTCGGACTCGCTCGGCTACCGCGGCATCGACTTTACGCTGCTGGGTTCCAACACGCCCAACATGATCGCCAGCACAGGCGAGGTCATCCCTGTCGATGGCACGGCAGTTGATGGCTCGTCCTACAACGTGATCCATCTCGCGGCAGCAGCGGTCGGCAGAGATCAGGAAAACGTTGAGATCATCGTCACCACAACCGACGGTTCAACCACAACTGACTACACCTGGACCCAATCGTTTAGCGATTGGAAGGCTTCCGCGAGCTTCTCCGGCGAATCGATCATCGCCAGCATGGACACTGCCATCGCCAACAGTGGTGTGGCGATTCCCTTTGAAACCGCTGGTGGTGCTGGGGCGTACAACCTCTACGGTTACTCGTGGCGGGTGCCTGCCGGCCAAACGGTGACGAGCATCACGCTTCCCGATAACCAGCTTCTCAATGTGCTGGACATCAAGCTTGCCCAAGTGGAGCAGGTGCAGATTTCCTCCACAGACTGGAGCGAGTGGAACGCACCCGGCATCGGCACGTTCAACCAGCAACCCAACAGCCTGGGCTTTGACAGTGACGGCCAGTATTACGCAGGCAGCGACCTCCCCGCTCCGCTCCAGTGGGATCTCGGCAATGGGAACGCGATTCAAATCGATCTCGGTAATCCGAACAGCGACACCAACAACACGATCTACAACGTTCTGCTGGTAAACGATCAGTTGACGATCGACCTTTCGTCGTCCTCGGATGCCATCGTCGGCGTGTCACTGGCTGCGGCCTACACCGAAAATGGTGGCAGCCAGACAGCAACCATCACTCCCAGCTTTAACGATGCGTCTTCCGACAGTTGGGAGTTCCAGCTCTATCCGTGGCTCTACACGGGCGGCGAGCCTGGAGCCGATGCCCCAACAATCCTCAGCACCATCCACGAATACGTCCAACAGGACGGCGGGCACGGCAGTGGCACGACCTACATCTACGGCTACCAGTACGACAGCCCATCCGCTGCGAAAATCACCTCGCTCTCGCTGCCAGCCAACTCAGGCCTGGGCATCCTTGGGCTGACCGTCGAAGAGCTAGTTGCCGAAAGCGGCGGCATTCTGGTTGCTGCTCCGCTGGCTCCACAGACCCTGACCGTCACAAACACGTCCATCCCCCAATATGCCGGGTGGAGTGGTAGCGTCACGCTGAGCTGGGATCCGCCCGTATACGACGGCGGCGAGCCTATCACTTCCTACACCGCCACGATGCAGGTAGGCGACGACGTTCAGACTTTCAACACCACGTCGAATTCACAACTCTTCGATGTCTACGACACGGGTGTCGGCAACCTGCCAACCACATTCACGGTCACTGCAAATAGCGATGCCGGCAGCGGCATGGTGGCCGAACTGGCGCCCACCCCACCATCGGCTCCGCAAGGGCTTGCCTACACCGTTTCAGACACGGGCCAAGTCACGCTGAGTTGGGAGCCACCCGCAAGCGATGGCGGTGCTCCGATCGCGTACTACATGCTCGAATCTTCCCTGTTTTTTGAGCGTCCGATTACCGACTCAACGTCGTTCACCTTCGATGTCACCCCACCAGGTGAACTCACGGCTCCCATTGATGTCACGGTCTCAGTGATCGCCGTCAATGTTGCAGGCACGAGTGATGCAGACACAAGCCACTTCGTGCTGACACCCCCGCCTCCTGCGTCGGCTCCACAGTATCTCGCCGCCATCCCTGGTCCGGGAGCCGGCCAAATCACCCTTTCTTGGCAGCCGCCCGCCACGTCCGTGGCCCCGATTACGTCCTACACGATCACCACAGCTCAATCTGCTTACGACCAGCAAACGTTCACGGTCACCGCCGTTCCAGGCAGTTCGGCCGCCTTGTCGTATGTCTTAGACAATGTCGAGTTCTTCATTGGGACGCCCAGCCCCTTCTCTAGCCTCGGGCCGCTGGTTGTCTCGGTGACCGCCAACAACGCGCTAGGCAGTGGCCTCCAGGCCGGTCTGCAGATCGACTCCAACTCCAACTCGTATTCGCTCGACACCGTTGCCTACGCTGCGAACAACCAGCCCTTCCTAGGCGGAGGCCTTGACGGCAACGGCAACGCCTTCTCGTTCATGGCCGTGGGAAGCCCTCTTGGCTGGCAGATGATTCAGGCTGAGGTCAACGGCGAGGTGGTGGGCCCCCTCGCGTTTGACGGCGTGTTTAAAGACCAACCCAGCGTGATCGTTCCTGCTGGCCAAACCATTTCATTCCCGCAGTACGGGTGGCAATACGACCTCACAACGTCGAATATGCTGGCCCTCGCTGCAGTTGCGGTAAACGGAGATCAGGCGAACCAACAGTTCATCCTCAACTTCACTGACGGCTCAACTGCGACCTACGACCTCGACATCATCGACTGGCTTACAGATCCCGCAGACGTGGCTGGCCTCAACTCCGATGTATGGGTCGTTGCAAACCAGACGTACTACAACACGGCGTCTGGAGGCCGCGTTGACGAAAGCAACTCAATCTTTGGCTACGTCGTTTCCCTTGGTGACAAAACCCTGCAAAGCGTCACGCTGCCCTCCAACAGCGATCTACGGCTCATTGGCATGACGCCCTTCGAGTCAACGGCGGCTACGTCCCTTCCAGCAAACCTGACGGCGACACCGGTGTCTCAAAGCGGGCTCAACATCGAGTGGTCACGTCCCGCGGTGTATTCGGGCGGCCCAAACACCGCAATCACCTACGAAGTCACCGTCACTCAGGGTGGCTCGTCGCAAACGTTTACGACCACCGAGACGACATACCTCGTCGCCGCCGGCCTTGTGTTGGGTGAGCACTACAAGGTTTCTGTCACTCCAAAAACGCCCTACGGCGTTGGAGGAATGGCAGAGGTCGGAGATACGTACCCAAGCACCCCGCCGCAGTAATGGCAGGCATTGCCGTTTGCTGAAAAAAAGCCCGTTTTGATGGGCTTTTTAGCTTGAGAACCCAAAGCTGCCTCGTGCCGTAGTTTCAAGGTAGAGTTGAGAAAGGTCTGTGGAGGCGTTCTATGCCTTCGTGGACGTAGCGCTGATTGTTCAATGATTCCGAAAGGGTCGTTCCGCATGGTTTCGCTGTTTCGTAACCGGTTTAGTCGTTCTGCTGCCTCTCGTCGCCGTCGTGTGCGGGCTGCGGCCCCAGCGATGCCACTAGAGCGGCTTGAGCCGCGGCTGGCGTTGGCGGGCGACACCTTCTCGCGGCCAATGCTTGAGCGTGCAGCCACCCTGGTGATGGATGCCTCAATCGGGCCCAACCCAGTGGTGATGAGCAAGTCGCAGGTCGTCGGCAACGATGTGAAGAGCTTTGTGATTTCGCATGTGCCGGAAGGCTCGGTGGTTGAGAAGTGGGATGCCGCCACAGAAAAATGGATTGACGTCTCCACGAAACCCACCAGCAGCAATCCGCAGGAACTTATGCGGCTACTTGGCACCCGGGTGATCCACCAGGGCGACAAGATTCAGTGGCGGCCAAAGGCTGGCTTCGAAGGCGCGGTTCAGCAGGCCTTCCAGATGATCAATTGGGATGATGGCAGCGAACTCCAGGGGGCGAGTGATCAAGCACCAACCGCCGTACGCAATCTTGCCGTCACCCCGAC
>WTHB01000091.1 GCA_011523305.1 Planctomycetaceae bacterium
AGTCATCGGTTGGCGTTTCGTTTCGTGAGCCTGCAGCCACGTTTTCCAGCATCATCACCGGCACCCTGAATCTGCTCGAAGCGGTACGTGTTTCCCAGTTGCCCATCCGCCTGTTTTTCGCCGGCAGCAGCGAGAGCTATGGCAACAGCCCTTTACCCGTGACAGTCGACGCACCCCGCCAGCCGATGAGTCCCTATGCGGTGGCCAAGGACGCTGCCTTCAATGCGGTGAAGCTGTATCGCGAGGCCTATGGCCTCCAGTGCGTCACCGGGGTGTTGTTCAACCACGAGTCTCCCTATCGCCCGGCCACGTTTGTGACGCGCAAAATCATTGATGGGGCCTTGCGTTGTGCTGCCGAGCCAGGCTTCCGCCTGCAGCTCGGCAATCTGGAGGTGGCTCGGGATTGGGGCTGGGCAGCCGAATTTGTTGAGGCGATGCAGCTGCTGCTGCGGGCCGACACGCTCTCCGACCAGTTGATCTGCACCGGGCGGATGGTGACGCTCCGTTATTTCGTGGAGCAGGCTTTTGCTCGTGTTGGTCTGGACTGGCAAGACCATGTGGATTTGGTGCCAGCGCTGTTGCGTCCGGCTGACATCCGCGAAAGCGTGGGCGACCCTGAACCGATGGCTCTCCTGCATGGCTGGAGGGCCGCGAAGGATGTTGATGCTGTGATCGATGCTCTACTGGAGGCGGCCCATGGCTGAAATCAGCCCCGGGCCTCAATCATCTGGAAGCCTTCGCGTTGCAACAGTGCCATTTTGCGAGCCTCTCCAAGATCGTGCTCGATCATTTCACTCACCAGTTCTTCAAGGCTGGTGGTGGGTTTCCAGCCCAGCTTTTCATGGGCTTTGGCGGGATCGCCCAGCAGGGTTTCCACCTCAGCGGGCCTGAAGTATTTGGGGTCAATCCGCACCACCACCTCACCGGTATCGGCTCGTTTGCCGATTTCATCGGTGCCGGAACCTTCCCATTGGATGGCGGCCCCGCCATCCTTGCCTTGCCAGCCCAGTTGTTCAGCACACAACTCGATGAAGCGCCGCACCGACACTTGCCGGCCGGTGGCAATCACAAAATCCTCAGGTGTTTCTTGTTGCAGCATGCGCCACTGCATCTCCACGTAGTCGCGGGCGTGACCCCAATCGCGCAGTGAATCGATGTTGCCCATGTAGAGGCAGGATTCGAGCCCCTCATGGATGGCCGCCAAACCCCGGGTGATCTTGCGGGTGACGAAGGTTTCACCGCGCCGTGGACTCTCGTGGTTGAACAGCAAGCCATTGCACGCATACATGCCGTACGACTCTCTGTAATTCACGGTGATCCAGTAGCCGTAGAGCTTGGCAACGCCGTAGGGACTTCTGGGATGGAAGGGTGTGGTTTCCTTCTGGGGAACTTCCTGAACCAGGCCGTACAACTCGGAGGTTGAGGCTTGATAAATCCGGGTTTTTTCGGTTAATCCCAGCAGCCTCACGGCTTCGAGGATGCGCAAGGTGCCCAGAGCATCACAATCGGCGGTGTATTCCGGGGCTTCAAAGCTCACGGCCACATGGCTCTGAGCCCCCAGGTTGTAGATCTCGTCAGGCTGAACTTCTTGAATGATTCGGATCAGATTGCTGCTGTCGGTGAGATCGCCGTAGTGCAAAAACAGCCTGGTGTTCTCTTTGTGGGGGTCCTGGTAAAGGTGATCGATTCTGCCGGTGTTGAAAGACGAGGCACGTCGCTTCAGGCCGTGCACCTCGTACCCTTTCTCGAGAAGCAGTTCTGCAAGATAAGAACCATCTTGGCCGGTGATGCCAGTGATAAAGGCCTTTTTCAAGCGACCGTCCGAGATTTAAGGCGATTTTACATCTGCTGACGAACCTCTTTTTAGTGCTGTGTCTCAAGCCGTCTTGGTCATGCATCCATTGCGTCAGCTTTTAGGCCCTCATAAGGGTCTCTAGGAATTCCTCCGAGAGCAGCAAGGTGTCAACCACGGCGCGCCTGCTTAGCCCCTGCTCGAGTTGCGGCATCCACCAGCTGGCACCGCCCGGGTCAACAGCCCGCTCGAGGATGGCGTCGTAG
>WTHB01000174.1 GCA_011523305.1 Planctomycetaceae bacterium
CTGTTCATCAGCTGCCGTTGCTGCCGACGCGGACTCAACCCGGACATTCCCAGCCATGCGGACCAGCACGCTCCGCAGGGGTGGTGCCTCGGGATCGTCCCCAACGGCCGGCGTCTCCGAAGGCTGCTCCAGCCAGACCACCGCCTCGTGCGCCCGGGCTGTGGTCACCCCCTGACTGATGGTGACACCTCCAGTGAGATGCCAGACGTCATAGGCACCTTCCGTCCAGCGGGCTGCCTGAGTCGCTTCGACTCGCAACACCTCCCGTGGATTGGCCGCCGGCACCTCAATCTGGCCAGCCTCAGCGATTGTCGCGGCCAGCCCTCGGATCGGCAGGCTGGCCAGCCCACCGGCAGTGGGCTGCGTATCAGGTGACGCAGCCACCACCTGCCGTCGAGTCACTCCCTCGACAGCCAGCAGCAGAAGCAGCAGCCAGAACGCGACCGCTCCTCCTCGGGCACGGAGCCCAGCAGGCCGACTGGTTCTTGCAACGATCCTCGCCACGCACCGGGGCGGTCCCGGTCCGAGGTGACGATCGCCGGAACGATCACTCAAAAAATGTCTGGTTTGCACGCGCACCCGCATTCGCCGAGACCATGCTGGCCCGTCAGGCTGAGGGAACTTGGATTGGGGCGGGACTATAAGGACGGCCTAAAATGGCGGTCAAGGCGTTGCCCCAGCGTAGAAAGGCCAACGCGAGCAACACGGTGCCTTTGGGTAAACTGGGCAGGCCGTCCCCACCTCGAGAAAGCTCGGAATGCCCCCGCCCGCCCCTTTTCCCCGTCTAGCTACCTGCGTTGCTCGCTGGTTGGTGCGTTGGCGGTTGCCACTGGTCCTGCTCGGCATCCTCCTCGGGCTGGTTTCAGTTGAGCGGTCGCGGCACCTTGAATACTCTCGCTCGATCGCTGCCATGTTTGACCGGCAGGACCCTGCTCTGCCGCCGTTTCACCGGCTTGGCCGTACCTTTGGCGCCAGTTCCGCCGTACTAGCCGTCTACACCGACACCGACCTGTTCACCCCCACGGGCTACGATCGCCTGGCGGCCCTCACCACCGAGTTGGCAGACCTCTCCGGCGTCCGCTCCGCGACCAGCCTAGCATCGACCCCGCTGGGCCGTGGCATCATTGCCACCGCCAGCAACCCCGCTGCCGCCCGACTTGTTGACCTGATGGAAGGCTACACCGTCGGCAGTGACCGCTGCACTGCAGCGGTCGTCTGCGTGCTGGCTGACACGGATACCGGTGACACGATCGCCGCGATTCGAGATGTGATGCAGCACTATCCGGCGGGAACCGTTGCCGGCGAGGCCGTTATGCTCCGGGATGGATTCGCCATGCTCCGCCGAGACGGCAATCTGCTGGGGACAACAGCTGGACTGCTGGCCTCACTGGTCCTCCTGCTACTCTTCCGAAGTCTTCGCTGGCTGCTCACACCGTTGGCCGTCGTCCTGCTGGCCCTCTGGAGTACCCGCGGGGCGTTGGCTTTGGCCGGCCAGACGCTCACCATGGTTTCGACGATGCTGTCGGCAATGGTGACCGTGGTTGCGATCGCCACGGTGGTGCATATCATCGTCGAATTTCGCCGCCACCGAAACGCGGGAACGCCGGCCGAAGAGGCGCTCGTCCAGACGCTGGCGACGCTCTTCTGGCCAATCATTGGGGCAATTGTCACTGACATCATCGGGTTCGGGTCCCTTATTGCCAGCCGGGTCGGACCGGTCCATGACTTTGGCATCATGACCGCCACGGGTGCCGCACTCGTCCTTGTTGCTGTGGGGCTCACGGTTCCCTGGCTGGCTCTGGCCGGCCGGCGGGCCGGCACGCCGGCGCGGGCCTGGGGCGAAGGCCATCTCGATGGAGGGCTCGATCGGCTGGTCCGCCGGATCGTGATCTCTCCGGGGCCAATCCTCCTGATGGCCGTCGGCCTCATTGGCTTTGCCGCAGTCGGGCTCCGGTCTCTGCAGGTCGAAACGGACTTCACCAAAAACTTTCGACCCGATAGCCCGATCGTCGCCTCCTACGACATGGTTGAGTCACGACTCGGCGGCGCCGGCGTCTGGGATATTCTCCTGCCGGTCACTGAACCGATCGATGCCACAACGCTTGCCCGGGTTGCTGCGGTCGAAACCAGGCTCCGTGCAGAGACCGCGGTTGGCGGCTCAGCCGAGCCGGGCCTGACGAAAGTGCTCAGTGCAGCCGACCTGCTTGAGGCGGTCTCCCCCATCGCCCTGGCTGACCTTGGGACGACCACCGTCGGCAGCTGGATGGTGTCGGCTGCCATCAGCCTGCTCCGGCAGCAGTTTCCACACCTTGCCGACAGTTTGATCGGCCGGGACCCAGTTGATGGGTCAACCTGGCTGCGGATCATGCTCCGCGCCCGAGAACGGCAGCCAGCTGCCAGTAAACAACAGTTGATTCACCGAGTCAGGCAGATCGTCGCCGACTCCTTTCCGCCAGCCGCCGACAACCGGGCCGGGGAAGTGACCGGGTTCTTCGTGCTGCTGGCACAGCTCGTCGAGCGAATGCTCGCCGACCAATGGCTGACTTTTCTGTTGGCCACCGGTGGGATTTTTCTACTGCTCTCGATCGGGTTTCGGAGCCCGCTTATCGGGGCCATCGCGCTGGTTCCAAACATCCTGCCGATCGTCATCGTCCTCGGTCTGCTCGGCTGGTCAGGCAGCCCCATCAACATGGGCACGGCGATGATCGCAGCTGTCTCGTTAGGGCTCTCGGTTGACAGTTCCATCCACTACACTGCCGCCTTCCGTCGCCGGCTTGCAGCGGACGGAGCCATTCAAGCCGCCTTGGCAACCGCCCACCAGACCGCTGGCCGAGCCATGATCTTCTCGACCTTGGCCCTGGTCGTCGGTTTCCTCGCCCTGACCACCAGTCGCTTCATGCCGACCGTCTCGTTCGGCGGGCTCTCCTGTCTGACGCTACTCGGCGGGCTTGCCGGCAATCTCGTCGTCCTGCCGGTCCTGCTGTCCCTTGCGGCCAGCCGGTTCAACTGGTCCGGTTGAAGGCCAGCCCCAGCGCTGCCAGACTCGGTTAGGCGGCAGACAGCCTGCTGCCGGTGTCTCCACGATCGCCCCCAGTTGAAAGCCCTGCTGATGTCGACTGAATTTCTACCTCCCGGCCGCGCCACCACTGGCAGCGGTACCATCTCTGCCGCCACGGCCACCGACCCAGCTCGGTTTGAGGCAGACACGCTCGTTGTCTTCCTGAGCAGCGGCGGCGTCGGCAGTGGTGGCATCGCGGCCGTCGACCAGGCAACCAATGGCCAACTCACGCGACTCTGGGATCAGGGGGACCTGACCGGCAAGCGGTACGAGTGTGTTCCCCTCCTGGCCCTGCAGGGGCTTGCCTGCAGGCAGGTGCTGGTCATGGGCGTCGGACCGGCTGACGAGTTGACCCCCGGCATTCTCTACCGGGCTGCTGCCACGGCTGCCCGCCAGCTTGCCGGACGAACCCGCGACTGCGTTGGCTTTCTTGCCGAAGGCCACTGGACCAACGACCAAATCGAACAAGCCGTTGCCGGTGCCGCCGTCGGCCAGATCGGGCAGGATCTCTACCGAGCAGAAAAACGCCAGCATCCATTTGCAGCAACGGTCTGGCTGGAAGCCCCAGTCGAAGTGGTTACCCGCGGAGGCCTGATTGCCGATGGCGTCAACCTCGCCCGCCGCCTGGTGAATCTGCCCCCTGACGACCTCTACCCGGAGACCTTTGCGGACGAAGCCGCCACGATTGCAGGACGCGTCGGTCTTGAAATTGAAATCTGGGACCAAGCCCGTTTGGAACGGGAACGCTGTCAGGCCTTACTGGCTGTTGCTCGCGGGAGCGAGCGGTCTCCACGGCTCGTGCTGCTGCACTATCGCGGAACAGCGCATGGGGGAGGGGCCGGGCACGCGGATTCCCGGCCCGACCTGGCCCTGGTCGGCAAGGGTGTCACCTTTGACTCCGGCGGCCTGTCTCTCAAGCCGTCTGAGGGCATGCTCGCCATGAAATGTGATATGGCAGGAGCGGCGGCAGCCCTCGGTGCCATCGCCACAATTGCCGCGTTGCGACTGCCGATTCACGTTGTGGCAGCAGTCGGCCTGGTCGAAAATATGACCGGCCCATCAGCATACAAACTGGGGGATGTCGTCACCGCTCGCAGCGGGCTCACGATTGAAATCCACAACACCGACGCCGAAGGTCGGGTGGTGCTGGCGGACGTGCTCGATGTCGTTGCTGATCTCCAGCCCCGCCGCATCGTTGATGCCGCCACCCTCACCGGGGCCTGTATGGTCGCCCTTGGCCGTGACATTGCCGGCCTGTTCACCAACGATCAGGCCTGCTGCGATGCCGTGCAGGCTGCGGCCACAGCAGTGGGTGAGCGGGTCTGGCAGCTGCCGATGGACAAAGATTTTGATGACCAGATCCTCAGCGAGGTGGCTGACATCAAAAATGTTGGTGACGGCAGGCTGGGCGGAGCAATCACAGCCGCAAAACTTCTCGAGCGGTTCGTCCGCGGCATCCCCTGGACCCATGTCGACATTGCCGGCCCAGCTTTTGCCGACAAGCCGACGCCCTGGACGGGTGGAGGTGGAACTGGGGCCATGGTTCGGCCCTTCGTCGAACTAGCCCGCACGCTTGCCCGGTAGCTGCCCCACGGGCCACGAGTCGGCCTCAGCTGGCCGGCTGCAGCAGGCACTCAAGTTCATCAACCAATTCACCGAACCGGGTCAGTGCCAGGCCAACAGGTTCAGGGGTTTCCAGATCGACCCCCGCGTCGCGGAGAAGATCGAGGGGCCACTTGGAGCAGCCGCCACGGAGGAAACCAAGGTAGGCCTGAAGTTCGTCTGGGCCTCCCTCGGCTACCTGGCTGGCCAAGGCTATCGCCGCCGACAAGCCCGTAGCATATTTGTAGACATAGAACGCCCGATAGAAATGGGGGATCCGCAGACACTCCAGTTCAAGCACATCGTCTATCGCAAAGTGTTGGCCAAAGTAGGCGTTGAGCAGTTCGCGATAGAGTTGGCGAATCTTTTCCAGGGTCAGCGGCTCACCACTTTCTACCGCCGCATGGCTGACCCGCTCAAACTCCGCAAACATCGTCTGCCGAATAATAGTCGCCCGAATCGCGTCGATTTCCCGCGAAATGATCGCAGCCCGCTCCTTGTCCGAAGAGGCTGAGGCCAGCAGATGTCGCGTCAGCAACTGCTCGTTGAAGGTGCTGGCCACCTCAGCCACAAAGATGGTGTAGCCCGAATATTGGTACGGCTGCGCCTCAGCCGACAGCCGCGTGTGCATCGAGTGCCCGGCTTCGTGTGCTAGCGTGAAGACATGCTCAATCACCTCTTCCTGAAAGTTCATCAGGATGTAGGGATCTGAGTCGTAGGTCCCGGAACTGAATGCCCCCGACTGCTTGCCGGCATTTGGGTACCGGTCACACCAGCGTCCCCTCAGGCCTGTCTCGAGCCGGCCGCAGTACTCACTGCCCAACGGAGCCAGCGCTGCCGTGATGACATCAACCGCCTCACTCCAGGTATGCCGCTGCTCAAGTTCCGGAACCAGGGGAACGTAACAGTCGTAATGATGAATCTCATCAAGACCCAGCAAGCGCCGTCGCAGGTCGTAGTAGCGATGCACCACCGGAAGATGGTTTCGCACCGCCGCAATCAACTGGTCGTACACCGTCAGCGGCACATTGTCGGCGAACAGGGCCGCCTCAACCGCCGAGGGATGGTGCCGCACCTTGGCCGCATAGGCATCACGCTCATTCGACCCGGAGAGCGTGGCCGCCAACGTGTTGGCATGGGCTTCGTACTGGGCGTAATACTGCAGAAATGCCTGACGGCGCACCGCCGGGGCCGTGTCATGCAGCAACGTGGTGAAGGTCGCGTTGGAGAGTTCCAATTCTGTCCCTTGCCCATCGATAATGCTGCCAAACTTCATGTCGGCATCAGTCAACTGGCGAAATACTTTGCCGGCAGTTCCAGCAAACGTTCCCTGCATCGCCAACAGTTTCTCTTCTGGCTCCGAGAGGACATGCGGCCGATTGCGCACCACCCGCTCAAGCAGCAAGCGATACGGCTCCAGGACCGACAACGCCAGCCAGCCGCTGAGCGTCTCCGCAGGGATCGCCATGATCTCAGGCTGAATGAAACTGGCCCGCTCACCCGCTCGGGTGGCCGCATGCTGAAACCGTCCCATCATCCGCTGTGCCGCCGGAGCAGCGGTGTCTTCGCTGCCCCGCAGGTGGGCGTACGTTCCAAGTCGGTCGGCCGCCTGATCGATTTCAAGATCAAACGCCAGGCAGGCAGCCAGGCGTTCTGCCGACGAGCCGAGCGTGCCGACAAAGGTATCAAACTCAGGGATCCGCTGCTCCCAGGCGGCCAAGGCCTGCTCCCACGCAGCATCATCCGCGAACAGGCTCGCCAGATCCCACGTATCCCCGGCTGGCACATCCCCCCGATTCGGCAGTGTTTTCATCGCGTTTGTCTCACTCTCACCAAGAAATCCTAGACAGCCTGACCTTCCAGACAGTTACAACTTCCAGACAGCACTGCCCCATGCCAGGCCGCCTCCGAAGCCACAGACCAGCACCGTGCTCCCGGGGCCGATGCGGTTCGCCCGCCACGCTTCATCGAGCGCCAGTGGAATCGAGCCACTTGAGGTGTTGCCGTAGCGATCGAGGTTGACGAGGAATCGATCCTCCGGCAGATCGAGTGCCCCGCGGATGCCTTCAATGATCCGCAGATTGGCCTGGTGGAGGACAAACAGGTCGACGGCCTCCAAGGAAACCCCCGACCGTGTGACCACCTGCCGAATGTTGTCTTCGGCAAGGCGGATGGCCCACTTGAACACCGCCCGTCCGTCCATTTTCATGAACTGCTCACCCGCTGCCACACCAGCCTCCGTCGCTGGCTGACGGGAGCCACTCATCGGGCAGACCAGCAGATCGCCGCCCCGCCCATCTGACCCAAGCGACCAAGCCAGCAACCCGGGCCCGTCCGGCCCCGCCTCGACCCGCTCCAGCAGCACCGCGCCAGCCCCATCACCGAACAGGGGCCAGGTCTTCAGGTCCCGCGGATTGACCACGCGTGAATTGGTATCGGCCCCAATCACTAGCGCCAGGTCACTTGAGGCCGACGCCAGAAACTGGGCCGCAGTCACCAGGGCATAGGCAAAGCCGGCACAGGCTGCGGTGACGTCCATGGCTGGTGCCATGATGCCCAGCCGCTCCTGCACCAGACAGGCCGTCGACGGAATGCAGGTGTCGGGCGTGAAGGTTCCCAGCACCAGCAGGTCGACCCGTTCCCGCAGGTCAGGATGGTCGGCGAACGCCGCTTCTGCTGCAGCAACCGCTAGGTCACTGGTGGCCACGCCGGGATCAGCATGCCGACGCTCCCGGATTCCCGACCGAGTAAGAATCCATTCAGGATCACAGCCAAGATGGGCCAGTTCCGCATTGGTGACAACTCGTGGAGGAACTTCTGCCCCGAGGGAAATGAGGCGAAAGCCAAGCGATTGCCCGAATCGCGCGACACGAGGAGAGGTGAGAATGTCAGACATCGGGCTCTCGCGCGGGAATGAAACCGAAGCCCTATCCTACCCGCAGCGACTCAGACCCTCCAAGGGGATCGGCACGCCGCGGCTACTCTGCAGCTGCGGCCACCCCTTCCGTATCACCCGTCGCTTCGGTCGCTTTGATCACCGACTCTCGCGTGAGGTGAATTTTGTTGAACTCATCCTCTGACACAATGTAGTACCAGTCGGCGAAGCGGGCATTGAGTTCCCGCACCCGTTTCTGGCCAGCGGCAACCTGTTCATCGTAAGCCTCCTGCTTCCGCCGGTTCTCTCGCTCCACTTGGCGGCGGGCCTCAATCGCCTTCTGCATCGCCGCCTCAGCCTCATCCGCTTGCTTCAGTAGGTCGGCCGCCGACGGCTCGGCCGGCGACTCCGCCTTCTCCTGCTCCGCAGACTCATCCGACTCCAGAGCCCCAGCGGGCGCTGCAGCCTCGTCAGGCTCAGCCGTCTCAGCCTCCTCCGGCAGCGCAGGCAGGTCAGCGAGGTCGGGCTTCTCCAGCAAGCCCTCGTTGAATCGCGTCATTACCAGCAGATAGCGAGCAGAGGTCTCCGCCCCGAGATCGTCAGCAGCGTCCGCTCCCGGTTCACCCGCCTCGTTGACAGTCGTCCCGGCACCAAACCGCAGCACGTATTCCACGCCATCCTTCATGCCAATGACGGTCTCTCCCTCGGTCGACAAGATCTCGCCTGAGGAAAGCGGCAGGAACCCGCGCTGCTGGAGCGAGGTGACCGCCTCTCGGTCCCCAGCAAAACTCTCTTCAGCCCGGAGATCGGCGCTCAAACCGGACGGCTTCCGGGACACTTCGATTATCTGCAGGTCACCGAGGGCATTCCGCAGATCGTTGAGGCGAGTAGCGTCGACTTCCTCTGCTGGAGTCAACGTCCGAATGGTCGGCTTAGCATCCTCACCCCCCTGCTCCGGAAAGACCTCGAGGTTCGACAACGCCCAGGCGCTTTCCTTATCGTCGTAGGCGAGCGCCATGCGCTCACTTCGCTGGATGCGAACTTCCATCCGCCCCCCAGCCTCGACTGCTGCCAGTGTGTAATTATCGATGTTGACCTGCCGCACATCCCACGGGGTCAGTTGCAACAAGTCTTTCTCGATCCAGTCTCCAAACTTCGTCGTGAACTTGGTGGTGTCGATCTCAACCCGATAGACCGGGTCCTGGCCGGCCTTGCGAACAAACCGTAACTTTCGCCCACCGCCAGTTGGCCCCGGCTGCTTGTCTTCCTTCCCAATCACCAGCCGAGCCAGTTTGCTGCCGGAGGCATCCCGAATCTCAATCAGGCTGCCGATTCCGATCATGCCGGGCTCGAGCTTTTCCTGGTCGGGCTCGATCACTCCATAGGTCTCATGCTCTGCCGGACTGGTGCTGAC
>WTHB01000079.1 GCA_011523305.1 Planctomycetaceae bacterium
CTTTGGAACCGCAAATGTAGTTGTCTGCCGTCAGAACGGACAAGTCCTGCTGCCCAGCCCCCCGGCGGATCGACCTCCCGTGGACGTCGTCACTGCAGGCGGGCGAGGAACTCGGCCCGAACCTCCGCGAAGCGGCCCGCCAGAACAGCGTCTCGCAACTGCCGAACCAACCGCTGATAGAAGGTGAGATTGTGCATCGACGCCAGCACCGGCCCCAGCATCTCGCCGGCCAGGAACAGATGCCGGAGATAGCCACGGCTATGGCCGCAGGCTGGACACGGACAGTCCTCCTCAACTGGCCGCTCGTCATCGGCATACTGGGCATTTCGCAGCCGCAGCGGCCCGGAAAAGGTGTACAGCAGGGCGTTGCGTCCGCACCGGGTCGGCAGGACGCAGTCGAACATGTCAATTCCGACGGCAATCGCATTGACAATATCCTGGGGCTTGCCGACCCCCATGAGATACCGGGGCTTTTCGGCAGGAAGGTGCGGCATGGTCGCAGCCAGGGCAGCCGCCATCGCCTCAGGCCCTTCCCCAACCGACAACCCACCGACGGCATACCCTTCGAAGGGGAGCGATGTCAGGTGACGGGCGCTGGCCGCGCGCAGATCGGCCTCAAGCCCACCTTGCACAATGCCAAACATCGCTTGGTCGGGCCGCCGCCGGGCAGCCAGACACCGCTCGGCCCAGGCGAGGGAACGCTCCATCGCCTCCGCCACCAGACTCCGTGAAGCTGGCAGCCCCACGACATGGTCGAGTTGCATGGCCACGTCAGCCCCCAACTGCTCCTGAATCGCCACCGCCACCTCAGGGGTCAGGTCGATTGCAGCGCCGTCAAGATGCGAGCGGAAGGCCGCCCCCCGATCGGTGACCTGAACCTGCTGGGCAAGGCTGAAGACCTGATAGCCGCCGCTGTCGGTCAGCGTGGGGCCAGACCAGCCCATGAAGCGGGCCAGGCCACCCGCTCGATTGACGCGATCCTCGCCTGGCCGCAGGTGCAGATGATAGGTATTGGCCAGCAGCATGCCGGCACCGGTCTCGGCCACCCGCCCGATATCGACGCCTTTGACTGAGGCCAGTGTCGCCACCGGCATGAACAGCGGCGTCTCGACCACCCCATGCGGCGTGACAAGCCGACCCGCCCGCGGTCCGGACGGGTCGCTCGCCACGACGTGAAAGCCGAACTGGTCGCTCAAAAGATGCCGAGTGCCTCCAGGCTGTACCGGACCACCAGGCCCGCAGCCACGACACTCACCATGCTCATCAACTTCACGAGGATGTTGAGGCTCGGACCACTGGTGTCCTTGAATGGGTCACCAACGGTGTCGCCGACAATTGCCGCCTTGTGGGCGTCCGTCCCCTTGCCACCATGCACACCACTCTCAATGTGCTTCTTGGCGTTGTCCCAGGCACCGCCGGCATTGGCCATGAAGACCGCCACGCAAAATCCACTGGTCAGGCCGCCAACCAGGAGGCCCATCACACCACCGACGCCGAGCAACAACCCGGCAACAACCGGAGTGAGCAGGGCGAGCAGCGACGGCAGCACCATCTCTTTCTGAGCCGCTTTGGTGCTAATTGCAACCGGGGCGGCGTAGTCAGGCTTTTCGGTGCCTTCCATGATGCCTGGCTTTTCTCGGAACTGCCTGCGGACTTCCTCGACCATGCCCTTTGCTGCCCGGCCCACTGCCTTCATAGTCAGGGCACAGAAGACAAAGGTACTCATCGCTCCAAGAAACATCCCGACAAGCACCTTGGGGTTCATCAGCGTGACATCGTAGAACCGCATGAAGTCGGCCATCCGGGCTGCTTTGATCTCAACCAGATCGTGCGCCGTCTCCAACTGCTTGGTGTCGGGCATCTTGCTGATCACTGAGCCGCTCGGCAGTTGCTTATAGTCGGGCACTGCCTTGAGCAATTCACGTTTGTCGACCAACAGCCAGGTTTGATTGTCGGCCGGCGTGGCTCCCGCCTTGACGAGCACGCCGTCGGAAACCTTCACCCAACTTCCTGGCTGGGCGGCTCCGCTTTCGGTCACGACAACGGCCGATTCGCCCCATCGCTCAAAACCAATCCGAACTTCCTCGACATACGCGGCCAGAAGGGCTAAGGCCGTCAAGGCTGCGGAGCCAATGGCAAACCCCTTGCCGGTGGCGGCTGTGGTGTTCCCCAAGGCATCGAGGGCATCGGTTCGCTCTCGGACGATCTCAGGCATGCCAGCCATCTGGGCGTTTCCACCGGCATTGTCCGCAATCGGACCGTAGGCATCGGTCGCCAAGGTGATGCCAAGCGTCGAAAGCATGCCAACTGCCGCGATGCCCACGCCGTAGAGCCCCAGCGCGAATGCATTGGGGTCTGAGAACGCAAAACCATTGGCAAATCCGAAGGCCAGCAGCGTTGCCGCACCAGTGATCACCACTGGAGCCCAGACCGACAGCATGCCCTCTGCAACGCCGCCAATAATGATCGTTGCCGGCCCGGTGAGGGCCTGATCGGCCAGTTCCTTGGTCGGGGCGAACTCGTTGCTCGTCGAGTACTCGGTCCACTTGCCAATCAGCCAGCCGGCAACCAGGCCAACGATCACACTCACGGCAACACCGATGTACGACGACCCAAGGAGCAAGAAGGTGAGGATGACGGCAGCACCGACAATTGCGATGGTCGAGAGATTGATCCCCCGGGCCAGAGCCGCCAGCAACGAACGCTGCGAGGCATCCTCCTGCGTCTTCACCTGCCAGATACCCCAGACCGACAGGCCGATACCGACCGCGGCAATCATCATCGGGAGGAACAGGGCTCGTAACTGCATGAAGTAATCCGCTTCCGTCGGACCGGCAAAGGCGGCGACGCCAAGCGCGGCGGTGGCAAGAATGCTGCCGCAGTAACTCTCGTAGAGGTCGGCCCCCATGCCAGCCACGTCACCAACATTATCACCGACGTTGTCGGCGATGGTGGCTGGATTGCGGGCATCATCCTCAGGAATGTTCTGCTCCACTTTGCCGACAAGGTCAGCCCCAACGTCAGCAGCCTTGGTGAAGATGCCGCCACCCACCCGGGCAAAGAGAGCTTGCGAACTGGCGCCCATGCCGAAGCAGAGCATGGTCACAGTGATTTCTTCCAGCGACAGCGGCGTCGAGAACCACGGCACAACCCAGTAAAGCACGAAGAACCAAATAACAATGTCAAGCAACCCGAGCCCCACCACAGTCAAGCCCATGACTGCCCCGGAACGAAAGGCAACCTGCAAGCCATCGTTGAGGCTCTTTTCCGCACCGGCAGCCGTCCGATTGCTCGCCAACGTTGCTGTCTTCATCCCAAACCAACCGGCCAACCCCGAGAAGAGGCCGCCAGAGAGAAACGCAAAGGGCACCCAGGCACTCTGCACGTTCAGGCCAAACGCCATGAACAGCAGCAGCAGGAAGATCACGGCAAAAAACCCGGCAACAACTTTGTATTGCTGACGCAGATAGGCATCAGCACCAGTTCGCACATAGCCCGCAATCTCGATGTTCTGTTCCGTCCCGCCTGACTGGGCTTCCATCCACTGATAGAACTGCCAGGCCTGCCAGAGGGCATATCCGGAACCGGCGAGGCCAATGATCCAGAACAGACCGTAGAGGCTGAACAGGCCAGCCGACGGAGTAGCTGCACCCGCCGAAGCAGAAGCAATTGAAGGGGTCAATAAGGTCGCGACCGCGACAGAGAGAACAGACGGCATATTCACGAGTGAGACGACTCCGGGGAAAGAAGAGACGCGGACGACTGGCGGCAACCAGGTGCTGCCCCCGACAAAAGACGACAGGACTTTAACTCTGCCAAAAAAAAAGTGTCAAACAACCGCCTCCCATTTTTTACAACATTACCGCACCGATCCTGAGCAGATTGGAGGCGGAACAAAACACCCAACTTGATGGCTGAAATCACGCAGGCGACGATTCCTCGGCACGACCATCGACCGGCAACTTGCCGATGCAGCGATAAACAAAGCCGCGATCCCTCAACTCGTCGGGGTCATAGAGATTGCGGCCGTCGATAATCACCGGGGCTTTCATGGTTGCCCGAAGCGCGTCAAAGTCGGGCTGCCGGAAATCGCCCCACTCCGTCGCGATCACCAGGGCGTCGGCTGCGGCAGCCGCATCCAGCGGCCCCGAGGCATACTCGAGCTGGTCCCCGTATCGCTCTCGGATGTTGTCCATCGCCTCGGGGTCAAACACCCGCACGGTGGCTTCTTCCGCAAGCAGCCGCTCGATCAGATCGACCGCAGGCGCATCCCGAATATCATCCGTCCGGGGCTTGAAGGCGAGCCCCCAGATGGCAATCCGTCGACCGCCCAGCTGCCCCTCGAAAAAGCTGCTGAGTTTCTCACCAAGCACCTGCTTCTGGGCCTGGTTGGTTTCATGAACCGCCGACAGAATCCGAGCCCCACTGCCCTGCTCTCGGGCCATTGCGACAAGTGCCTGGACGTCCTTCGGAAAACAACTTCCGCCGTAGCCCGCGCCCGGAAACAAAAATGCAAAGCCGATGCGTCGATCATGGCCAATTCCTCGACGAACATCGTCGATATCCGCCTCCATCCGCTCACAAAGGTTGGCCACTTCGTTGATGAAGCTGATCTTCGTCGCCAGCAAGGCGTTGGCAACATACTTCGTCATCTCCGCACTTTCCGGTGTCATCACCAGAAAGGGATGCTCCGTCCGCAGAAAAGGCGCATAGAGCGTTTTCAGCTTTTCACCAACAGCGGGCGACCGAACCCCAACCACCACCCGATCGGGCTTCTGGAAGTCTTCGATCGCCGCCCCCTCTTTTAGAAACTCCGGGTTGCTGGCCACCTGCCACCTGCGGCCCGTTGCCGCCAGCAGGCGTTGCTCAATCCCAGCAGCGGTCCCAACCGGCACCGTGCTCTTGGTAATGACGATCGCCTCAGGATCAAGATGCGGTGTAATTGACTCCACCACGCTCCAGAGTGCCGACAAATCAGCCGATCCATCATCGCTCGGCGGGGTCCCGACCGCCAGAAAGACAATCTCGGCCGACGCAATCGCCTCAGCAGTGTCACTGGTGAACCGCAGCCGGCCAACCTTAGCGTTGCGATGCACCAATTCTTCGAGGCCGGGCTCATAAATCGGCACCTCACCCCGATTGAGTCGGGCAACTTTTTCGACATTGATGTCGAGACAGGTGACGGTGTTTCCGCTATTCGCTAGGCAGGTCCCAGTGACCAGGCCAACATACCCGGTTCCAACCACCGCAATTCGCACAGCATGGTCCTTCCTGCATTACGCTATCGGGCCGCGTGAACTCACTCACTCTCGGCAACAGCGTCGGCCTCTTCCTGCTCACCCGGGGGCACCGGCACAACCGCAGCCAAGACGTCAGCTTCATCGAGCCGCATGATCCGAACCCCCTGGGTGTTGCGGCCAATAGCCTTGATTTCACCCACGTTCACCCGCTGGAGTTTGCCACGGGCAGTCATCATCAGCACCTGGTCGGCATCCCGCACGGCCACCACTGATACGACTTGGCCGTTCCGGGCAGTCGTCTTAATGTCCCGAATACCCTTTCCACCACGCTTCTGGGTCCGATACCGCATGCCGCTGGAGTCGCCCTCAGCATCCTCCCCTGAAGCCGGCCTCTGACCATCTCCTTCATCGGACTCCGCCCCCGCCGTCCCAACACCGAATGGTGTGCGCTTGCCGTACCCCTTTTCGCAGACCGTCAGCAGAGTTGCCTCGGGGTCAGCCACCACTATGCCAACCAACTGGTCATTCTTCCGGAGCTTGATTCCCCGCACCCCGCTGGTATCCCGTCCCATCGGCCGGGCATCAGACTCTGGAAACCGAATGGCCATGCCGGAAGACGTCGCCAACAGCAACTCATCGCCGGGCCGAGTCACCACCGCCCCAATGAGTTCGTCGCCCTCCCGCAACTTGACAGCAATCAACCCCTTGGTGCGACGGCGGCGATACTGCTCGAGCGGCGTCTTTTTCACCATGCCACTGCGGGTGGCCAGCAGCAGGCATTGGTCGGGGTCTTCAAAGCCCGACACCGCCCGACACTCGGCGACCTGTTCACCCTTCTCAAACTCGAGCAAATTAACCAACGCCCGCCCCTTGGCATCCCGCGCGAGTTCGGGAAGTTCAAAGACCCGCATCGAAAAGACCTTGCCATGGGTCGTGAAGACCAGCAGCCAGTCATGCGTGCTGGCCACAAAGAAGTGCTCGACCGGATCTGATTCATCGACCCGGGCGCCGGTCAACCCCTTGCCGCCACGGCGCTGCGCCCGATAGGTATCGGCCGCCGTCCGCTTCACGTAGCCCGAGCGGGTGATCGTGACCACCATGGTCGCTTCGGTAATGAGTTCGGCCATGTCGCGAATGTCCGCGACCTCCCCACTGATCTCCGTGCGTCGCGGGTTGGCAAACTTGTTGTCCAGGGCGAGCAGGTCTTCACGGATGAGTTCGCGGATGTTTGCCTCGCTCGAGAGGATCCGCCGGAACTCACCGATTTTGCTGAGCAGGTCACGATGCTCTCCACCAAGTTTTTCCTGCTCAAGGTTGACCAACTGCCCAAGCGTCAATCGCAGGATGGCGTCGGCCTGCACGGGCGAGAGCCCATAGACGTCTGCCTGCCCCCGCTCCTCCTGGAGGACAGCAAAGCCTTCGTCGCCAAGGGCCCGTTGCAACAGGGCGGCTGGCGCCTCAATCTGCATCAGACGCTGCTTGGCCTCGGCCTGCGAGGATGAACTGCGGATGATGCGAATCACTTCATCAATATTCGCCAGGGCGACCAACAGCCCTTCGAGGGTGTGCTTGCGGTTCCTGGCGCGGGCCAGCAGGTGCTGGGTGCGGCGACGAATGACCGTGGTGCGGTGCCGAAGGAACTCCTCCAGCATGTTTTTGAACGACAGCACCCGCGGCTTGCCGTCAACCAACGCCAGGAAGATGAGCGAGAAGCTGCTCTGCAGTGGCGTGTACTGATAGAGTTGATTAAGCACGACGTCGGGATCAGCATCCCGTTTGAGCTCCAGCACCAGCCGGACTGGCTCTTTCAGATCACTCTCATTGCGGATCGCAGAAATCCCCTTGATCCGATCGTCGCCGACCTGGTCCGCAATCTTCTCTTCGATCGCATCACGCGTCTGCTGGTAGGGAATCTCAGTGATGACGATCCGGTTGCGATTCTTGCCGAACTCCTCAACGTGGGCCCGGGCCCGCAAGGTGATCGTGCTGCGGCCAGTCAGGTAGCCCCGTAGCAAGGATTCACGACCCATCACGATGCCGCCCGTCGGAAAGTCAGGCCCCGGCACGATCTCAAGCAGTTCTGCCATCGAAACGTCGGGCTCATCAATCAGCTTCACCAAGGCGCGGCAGACCTCGCCAAGATTGTGCGGCGGAATGCTCGTCGCCATGCCAACGGCGATGCCTCCTGCCCCGTTGACCACGAGATTGGGAAACCGACTCGGCAACACGACCGGCTCGGTGTTCCGCTCGTCGTACGTCGGCACAAAGTCGACCGTATCGAGATTGAGATCATCGAGCATCTGCGAAGCAATCGGTGAAAGCCTCGCTTCGGTGTACCGCATAGCTGCTGCGGGCAGACCGGCGATCGAGCCGAAGTTGCCCTGCTTGTCGACCAGCACGTGCCGCATGTTCCACTCTTGGGCCATGCGGACGAGCGTCGGGTAGATGACGCTTTCACCGTGCGGATGGTAATTGCCGCTGGTGTCACCGGAGATCTTTGCGCACTTCACCCGCGACGATCCCGGCGACAGGTTCAGGTCGTTCATCGCGACGAGAATCCGTCGCTGAGAGGGCTTCAGGCCGTCGCGGACATCAGGCAACGCCCGACTGACGATCACGCTCATGGCGTAGGTCAGGTAACTCTCTTTGAGTTCCTGCTCGATCGGCAGATCGATCAGCCGTCCTCCGGCTGCGGTCAGTTCACCACCCTGGCCAGCATCGGTTGGCGCGGCATCTGGGGAGGTGCCGCCGCCATCGTCGGCAGGAGGGGTAGATTCGGGAGTCTCTTCGGCGGGGGTGTCGTCGTCGGCCAAGGGTTGTTCTCCCGGGAAATCCCCGCCTTCAGCAGCGGTGGACTGGAGTTGAACATACCCGCCCCCGGCAGGCGGTCAACCGGCCCTTACTTCGGGAAAAACAGGGGTTCGGGACGACTTGACCGGTACTCCGGTCAGGTCTACGCTCCCGCCCCATTTCCGCGCTTCTCCACAGGCACCGTTGGTGTCGATGCGAAACCTGTACCTCTCCATCCTGCTCGTTGCCCTCGCGGCCGGCGGCGTCCTGCTGCCAGGCATCGGTACCGCTCCCCTCTGGGACGAGGATGAGCCGAAAAATGCGGCCTGCTCCGTGGCCATGCTCGATTCCGGAAACTGGATTGTGCCGACGTTCAACGGGAACCTTCGGGTCGAAAAACCGCCGCTGGTGAACTGGGTTCAGATGGCTGGCATCGGGCTGCTGGGCCGAAATGAGGCCGGCGTGCGGATCGGCTCGGTCTGCCTGACCATCGGCACCTGCCTGCTCACCTCGTTGCTGGGGCGGCTCCTCGCCGGCCCGGCTGTTGGCTTGTTGACCGGAATCATCATGGCGAGTTGCCTGTGGACAGCCGTTGGCGGCCGGGCAGCCACCCCCGATGCGCCGCTGGTTTTCTGCACCACCCTCGCCGCCACCCTGTTCGCCCACAGCCTCCGGGGAGGCTGCCAAACCATCAGCCGGCACCGCGCAATCGGCATCGGCTTGGCCTGCGGGGCCGCGGTGCTCGCCAAGGGCCCAGTTGGCCTGGTTCTGCCGCTGGTCGCCTTCTGGCTCTGCCGTTGCTGGCTCTCGACCACGGCACCAGCGGCAGGCTGGGCAAGCAGGCTTGCTCAGGCCGGAATCGGCCTCCGGCCCCTCATCATCTGTGGCGTCGCAACTGGTGTTGCCCTGCCCTGGTATGCACTCGTCGGCTTCTTCACTGAGGGCCGCTGGCTGACCGAATTCCTGCTGGTTCACAACGCCGGCCGGTTCGCCGCCCCCATGGAAGGGCACGACGGCTCACTGCTTTACTACCCAGTCGTTGCTGCGATCGGCCTGTTTCCCTGGTCGCTGGTCATCCTGGCTGTTCCCGTGCACGCCTGGTTTGTCTGGCGAAAGGCACCGGCCGGTGATCCCCGCCGGATGGCCATCGCTTTTGCCGGAAGTTGGGCCCTGACGTGGATCGGCACATTTTCACTCGCTGGCACAAAATTGCCGGGCTACATCTGGCCCGCCTACCCCGCGCTCTCCTTGGCCACGGCGGTCTACCTGATCGACTGGCTGGAACATCGAACCGGCTGGGAGCGGTGGCTCTCGCGCCGCCTTACCCCTGATGCCGTCTTGCAGATTGGCTGGGGAAGTCTGGCCGTTGTCGGCTGTGGCTTTCTCGTTGGACTGCCGCTCATCGCCACACACTATGCCTCGGGCAGCGTCTGGCTCGGCCTGATTGGCCTGCTACCGATTGCGACAGCAGGCGGTGCAGCCGTGCTCCAGCAGCGACAGCAGCGGTGGGCGGCACTGGCCGTACTGGCGGCCTCAGCAGTGCCGTTCCTGGCACTTCTAGGAGGTGTTGCCGCCGTCCAACTGGCCTGGCACCAGGGAACGGCAACGCTGGTTGCCGACGTGCCTGCACAGGCACGCGATGGAGCCTGGGCCAGTCTCCATCCGGCTCGCCCCAGCCTGGTCTTCTACACCGGCGGGCCCGTTGCGGACCTCCCCGACATCGATGCGGGGCTTGCCCACCTGCGGAGTTCCGCCACCGCCAAACTGGTGGTAAAGACCGCCGCCCTCCCCGCCATGCTGCCCGATCTTCCACCGGACTGCCGAGTTCTCAGTGAAAAGCCGGCTTCATTCGACCCCGGCCTTGTCGTCCTGGGTCGGCTTCCGCAGGAGCCAGTGCCTGCGCTCGCCCAGCATGCGTCCCACGCCCAGCCCCCAACGCACCTCCACCCGGAGCCTCTCTGATGCCAACGTTTGAGTCTGTTCTTGACCGTCGTCCGCGACTGGTCGTCCTCCTCGTCGCCACTGCCGCCCTGGCGGCTGGCTTCATGGCGATGCCGTTTTGGGACGAAGACGAACCACGCTTTGCCGCAATCGCCCGCACCATGGTTGCAACCGGTGACTGGATCGTACCCATGTTCAACGGCGAACTGGCTGTCGATAAGCCGGTCCTGATGCACTGGTGCATGGCAGCAGGCTTCACGCTCTTCGGCTTCAATGAATTTGCCGCTCGGCTGCCCTCCGCCGTGGCCGCTCTCCTAACCGCACTGGCGCTGCTGCGGGCAGGCACCCGCTGGTTCAATCCAGCCACCGGGGTTACAGCAGCCCTCGCCTATATCGGCTGCCTTCTCGTTGCCATTGAAGCCCACGCGGCCACCCCCGATGCGATCCTCGTCGCTCTCACTACCTGGGGCACCCTGCTTCTGGTTGAGCCGCTGCTGCCAGACCGTCGTCAGCTCGCCGCTGCTGGTTCCCAGCAGGCCTCTTCCGTGAGCTCACCCCCGTCCCTCAGCCTTTCCCACGCGGTTCTCGCAGGCTGCCTGTTCGGCCTAGCCGTGCTCTGCAAAGGCCCGATTGGCCTGATTGGCCCGCTCGCAGTGGTACTGCCTTTCGTCTGGCTCGTCACCTGGCTGGCCCTGCCTGCCGAGCGGCCCACGGAGCTGAGCCTTGGCAGTCAGTGCCGCGGGCTCGCGCGACACGTCATCATCGCTGGGCCGCGTGCCATCTGGCAGACCCTGCGGCAGACGCGACTGCTCGTCGTGATCCTCGCAACGCTGGTGGTTGCCGCTCCCTGGTATCTCGCCGTCGGCCTGCAGACCGACTGGGCTTGGCCGAAAGGCTTCTTCTACGTGCACAACGTCGGTCGCTTCGTCGCTCCGATGGAACGACATTCCGGTGGCTTTCTCTTCCACCCACTCACCATGCTGGTCGGCTTTTATCCGTGGAGCTGTTTCCTCCCCCTGGCAGTCGTGGTGGCCTGCAGTCGGCTCTGGAACGCCTGGCGAACCGACCCTTCTCCTGCGGCCGGCCAGACTGACTCCGGGGCATTCGGCCTGCTGCTGCTCTGGCTCGCCGTCTGGGTGGGCGGCTTCTCCCTGGCCGCCACGAAACTGCCGAACTACGTCATGCCCGCCTATCCGGCGGCAGCACTGCTTGTCGCCGCTCTGGCGATCGAAGCCGCCAGCCGCACGAGTTGGCCCTTTCCCCGCTGGCTGGCCCTCGGAGTCACCGGCTTGGCCTTCGGCGGCATCGCGACCGCCGGAACCATTCTCGTCGCCACCTTCTATGGACTCACCGGTGCCGAACCAGCGGCAGTCGTCGGCCTGGTCCCACTGGCTGGAGCCTGCTGGCTGATCTGGACAGCCAGAAGACGGCCGATGCGGGCGGTAGCGACAATGACGGTTACTAGCCTTGTCTATTCCACACTCGCCGTCGGGCCCGCCGCGGCCTGGATCAGCCGAGCGAACACGCTGCCCAAACTCCTTGCCACCGCCCACGACCATGCTGGCGGGAAAGCACGACTCGGCGTCTACACCCACCTCACCCCGAACATTGTCTACTATGCTGCGGGCGAGGTCGCGCGGTGGCAACCCGGGGAAACCGCTGCCACCGCACGGTTCCTGGCCTCAGGTTCCGACGCCGTCGTGATTGTTCCCGAACAGCAGTTCGCTGAACTCGCCCCGGCGCTGCCCACCGGCACGGGCATTATTGGACGAGCCCGCCCCCTGTTCAAAAATCAGGACTACCTGCTCATCGGCACCAGCCCGCCACCCGCTCGCCCCATCGACAACCGCACCGCAACCACTAGGAGCCTGCAGCGATGAGCCCTGCCCCCACGCAGCCTGCACCTGGAGCGCCCCCCTTGGCGACACCCTGGGCGGCACACCGGCCGCAGCCAGGCCTGCTTTCGATTGTGATTCCCTGCCACAACGAAGAGGCAGTTATCGAGACCACGCATGGACGGCTCGCCAGCCTCGCCCCGACCCTGGAGATGTCGCTGGAGGTAATCTACATCGATGACGGCAGCCGCGATCAGACGCTGGCCAAGCTCCGACAGATCGCTGCTACCGATCCGCGGGTCGTGGTGCTCGAACTTTCGCGGAACTTCGGCCAGCAGGCAGCCATGTCCGCCGGCCTCGAGTTTGCCCGAGGCGATGCCGTTGTGATCATCGATGCTGATCTCCAGGACCCCCCTGAGGTAATCCCCGAAATGATTGCTCGTTGGCGGGCGGGGGTCGACGTGGCATATGGCCGGCGGCGGACCCGCGACGGAGAAACCGCCTTCAAACTGATTACAGCAAGCCTCTTTCACCGGCTCTTCGCCAGCCTGATGCCCTACCCGATGCCAGTCGACACGGGCGACTTCAAACTCTGCGACCGAGCAGTTGTCGACGCGGTTCGCGATGCCCCCGAGAAACGCCGTTACCTCCGCAGCCTGATTCCCTGGGCGGGCTTTCGGCATGAGCCGGTCTGGTACGACCGCGATGCCCGGACTGCCGGCGAAACAAAATATTCGCCCCGTAAACTTCTGGCGTTGGCAGCCGATGCGGTCATCCTCTCGTCCGACAAACCACTTCGACTGATCTGGGTGGCAGCAGCCGCGCTAGCCCTTGTCGGAATGGGGAGCCTAACCTGGCTGGTGGCCCAGCCTCCTGCGGCAGGCCAGACGCTTCCTGCCGTGCTCGCCGTCGCGGGTCTGTTGGCGGCCGTCCAAACTGCCGCTGTTGCACTAGTGGGTGAATACGTCCTGCGGGGCTACCGCGAAACCCAGGGACGCCCCACCTATGTCATTCGGGATGTCCTTGGGCAGCAAGGCCACCAGGCTACCAATCCAGCGACGCCGGCGGGCCGCCCACAGAGCAACGTCGCCTAATCGCTGCGGGGTGGCTGTTTGCCCGCGGCCCCTAGAGGGCAGCCTCTATGGCCGCGACCAGTTTCGAATCCTCCGGCCCGACGCTCGATTTGTAGCGACCGATGATCTGGCCATCCCGCCCGAGCAGAAACTTCTCGAAGTTCCAGCCCACTTCGCCCGACGGCTCAGCCGACTCCGTCAATGCCTGATAGAGCGGTGTCTTCTTCGCACCCTTCACGGAGGTCTTCGCGAACATATCGAAGGTGACACCGTAAGTGGTCGCACAGAAGGCTGCGATTTCGCCGTCGCTTCCCGGCTCTTGAGCGCCAAAGTCATTTGCCGGAAAGCCAAGAATCACCAACCCCTTGTCTTTGTAGGTCTCATACAACTTCTGGAGCCCAGCGTACTGCGAGGTGTATCCGCACTGACTGGCAACGTTGACGATGAGCACCACCTTTCCTTGATAGGCTGAGAGATCCTGTGAACTGCCATCGATGCGTTGCATCGTGCCCACCAACGGGCTGGCGGCTTCACTCGAACTCATCAGCGTCAGCATCCCACCCACAACCAGACCTGACAGCACGCACTTGAGCAGTTGAACAGAAAGCATCGAGTAAATCTCCGGAGAACAGTGCCGTAACCACGCGATACGGGAGAGGCAGCCCTCGACGACGAGGGCCGCAGCAAACGACCACGGTATCCTACCTTACCAAAAAATGTTCGCCCCAGCGCTCAGCCCGGTGGTCCCGCCTGCACCACATCAGGTCCGGCTGCTTCGGCGTAGACCACAAAATTCTCGCGAAGTTTTGCCGCGAGCATCCGAGCCGCAGTCTCCCAAGCCCCGACATCTGCCCAGGCTCGGCGGGGAATCAGCAGTTCAGCAGGGACTCCAGGAACCTGGCTCACCGCATGGAGCCCAAAGATCGGATCGGTCTCAACCGCCGCCGCATCGAGGGCCCCGGCATGAATGGCATCGATAATCTGCCGGGTTGCGGCCAGATCAATTCGTTTGCCAACGCCATAGCCGCCACCAGTCCAGCCTGTATTCACCAGCCATGCCTGCGTCCCATGCCGCTGCAATTTTTCAGCGAGCAGACGGGCATAGACCACCGGATGCCGCACCAGGAAGGCCGCACTGAAACATGCCGAAAAGGCAAGCTGGGGCTCAAAAATCCCGACCTCCGTGCCGGCCACCCTCGCGGTGTAGCCTGAGAGGAACTGGTACATGGCCTGCTCCCGAGAGAGCCGACTCACCGGTGGCAGCACGCCCGAAGCGTCACAGGTCAAAAAGATCACATGCCGGGGGTGCCCTGCGGTGCAGGGAGGTCGGGCATTGTCGATGTGGTCAATGGGGTAGGCCGCTCGCGTGTTCTCGGTGATGGCACTCGACTCAAAATCAACCTCACGTGTTGCCTGGTCATAGACCACGTTTTCGAGAACCGTGCCAAACCGAATTGCCCGAAAAATCTCTGGCTCACGGTCCGCGGAGAGATGGATGCACTTGGCATAGCAGCCACCCTCAATGTTGAAGACGCCGGCTTCCCCCCAGCCGTGTTCGTCATCCCCCAGCAACCGTCGGGTAGGATCGGCTGAGAGCGTTGTCTTGCCCGTGCCAGACAGACCAAAGAAGAGCGAGACGTCTCCCTTTGAACCCTCGTTGGCCGCGCAGTGCATCGACAGAATGCCGCGGGCTGGGAGCAACCAGTGCATCAACGTGAAGACGCCCTTTTTCATCTCCCCTGCATACTCAGTGCCGAGGATCACCTGCTCGCGACGCTCAAGCGACAGATCGATGCTGGTGCGACTGGTCATCTGCGCAGTCAGCGGATTGGCTGGAAACTGACCCGCGTTGTAGATCACATAGTCAGGGGAACCAAACCGCTCCAGTTCATCGAGCGTCGGCCGGATGAGCATGTTCTGCATGAACAGGGCGTGATAGGCCCGACTGCAGATCACCCGTACCTTGAGCCGGCTGGCGGGGTCCCAGCCGGCAAACCCATCGAACACATAGATCTGGTCACGAGTGTTGAGGTAATCGATTGCCCGCTGACGGTTCAGCAAAAAGGTGTGCTCGTCAATTGGGTGATTGACTGGCCCCCACCAGACATCCGGCTCAGAATCTGGGTGTCGGACGACGTGCTTGTCCTTCGGGCTGCGGCCAGTCTTGGCTCCCGACCGAATTGCGATAGCCCCACTGGACACGATACCAGCCCGCTCACGGGTCACCGCATCCTCATAGAGCCGGGCCGGCGAAGCATTGCGGACGACCACAGGAACTGTGATTTCCTGTGGACTCAAATCAACATGAATCGGCATGGGCAGAACTCCAGAGCAGGACGAGGTCACTCCACCTTACTCGATGCCTTCCGCAGGAGAGAACCAGCTAGAGAAGCCCATATGCCGACCCACACGCGGCCAGCAGCAAAAGCCCGCCGAGAATCACGACGGCCACCCCAACCGGGCTTGGCCGCACCCGCAGTCGCCGGGCTGTCCGCCGCAGCCTGCGGCTGAAATCGTTCCAGCCTTCACCGGCCTCTTCTGTCCGGAGGGCAACAACACTGACCGTCCGTAGCGGACCGCGGCCTTCAACATGCGCCTGCAGCCCGAGCGTCGGCAGGGCGAGGCTGTCACCAGCCCAGCGAACCGCCGGGTCGACTGCGGCCGCGATTTCGGCAACCAGCGGTCGGACCTGCTCAATGGTAGCGTTGTAGATGAGCAAGCGGGGACGGGCGAAGAGGATGCAGGTGGCGACGACCAACACATAGACCAGCAGTAAAATCATTTTACTCCAGGGCGAGCCACCCAAGAGCGGCTGCACAGCAGCCAGCGGGCCAATGGCTACCAGCCCCGACAGCCCAATCCCCAGCAGCACGCCGTCCCAGGCCCCCGTGATAACCAAGGGGCGGCGGCGAAGCTGCAACCCGCCAAGAAGGCAGAAGTACCCGCCCAGTGGCAGCAACGCCACCCACAGCGGAAGCCGATCAAGCCAGAAGTTCATCACTTCTCCCACCCAAGGCCATGGCCGGCCATTCGTTGCCCCGGCATCAACTCCACCAGGCAAGCCAGCCCAAGGCAACCAACCAGACGATTTCGACAGTCACTGCCAAACCCAACCAGCTCAGGCTGCGGAATGCAATCATGATGCACCTGTCACGAGGCCTCGGGCACGGCGAAGGTCAGATCGCGGGCAAAGGCATCTTCGAAGCGGTAGACGTCGTGGAAATCTTCCCGACAGTCCTGCCGAGTCTTCCGCATCTGTCCGATTTCAATCATGTTGAAGACGATCTCGCCGAAATCGGCCGTCGCCCGCACTCCCCAGGCACCCAGCACGGTTGGCGCGAGGTAGCCGTACTGCTGCTGGGCGTATCGACGGGCGGCCTCACAGAGCTCTTGGCCAGTGACGTGCTGCTCAGTCTTACGGCGTCGGCCAGCCTTCTTCGGACCAGCAGGCTCACCGCTGCCTAGGCCCAAGGCATCCTGAGCAAAGGAGAGGGCCTCCAAGACGAAGAGATAGGCATCGAGCGTGTATCGAGGATCTCGCTCAAGCAACTCAGCGAGCGGATGGGATGGGTCGACAAGGGGCATGGCGTTCCTCACTGGCTAACGGGATGCCGCGCGAGTATAGCACTCTTTGCCCATCGACAGCAGATTTCCGACCGCGGCAGGTCGCCCCTCAACCGCCCGGAGCATCTTCTTCAATGAAGGTGTAGCCCAGTGGTGTCAGCGGTCGGGAGAAGTCTCGGATCAAGTCCAGCCCCCGGTCAATCAGGCTGGTTCGTGGATCAAATTGGTAGACGTCTCGATCCTGCCCTCCTGGCTTGTAAATCTGGATGGCAAACGGCATGAGATCTTTTGCCTGCAGAATCAGTTCAACCTTTGAGAAGTTCGCGGCGTCCACTTGAAATCGTGGTCGGGCCTCCAGCCAGACCTGATCGGCCACTCCCGGTGGCGTGATGATCCGCATGGAGTATCGCTTCCTGAGCGTGTCAGCTTTGGCCCCAAAGACAAACGGCAGCGGGCCTTCGCTGATCGCCCGTCCCTGCATCTCGGGAGGTAATTTCGTCTCTCGCAACTGGCGTTCACTGTGACGAAACTCGTAAATACTCGTTCCGTTGCAGACCCAATGCTCACCAGAGTTGGCCGGCCGAGCCTCGTACTGCCGCTTCTCCGGATTCCACTGCTTTGACGTCTTGACCCGAAAGAGGCCCTTATCAGGAGCGGCGTACTTGATCTCTCCGGTACTCTCGGAAAAGGCCAGACGTTCCCCCGCCTGATCAGCTGGACTCCAGGCGTTGTACTCCCACTTGTAGAAGGTGCAGGACCACGTGGTGACACGGGCGTTTCGGGTTTCCCACGCAGCGAGGAGCTGATCAAGGGCTGCCTGCTGCTGCGGGGTAAGCGGGGCTGCTTTGACTGCCTGGGTTGGCTGGCTGGCTGGCTGCTGGGCGATCGCGGCAGGGGCTACGATCAAGCCAACGCCAAGCAGCAGGATCGACAGACAGCATACCTGCAGTCTGAACAGCCCTGTGCAAAGGTGTCGGGCGGAGCAACGGAGGCAGTTTCGGCAAACGAATCGCACGGCGATCTCCTTCATTGGTGGCAGGACTCTAGCAGCGAGCTACCCTGATCGCGAGCCCTGTTTCACCTCTTTGCAGCGGCTTGCTCAGGTCTCCCAGACAGAACCGTTGGCTGCCGCCACCGCTCGCAACTGGCGGATTTCACGAGCAAATCCCCCGGAAAGAATCGGAAACCGATACCACGCCCGGGGATCGAGGCTCTCGTCATCAAGATGGAACGACGGAGCTAGCCGCTCCCGCTTCCACTGATTGCGAGCCCAAAGCTGAAAGAACCGCTCGGTCCAAGCCCCGAGACGAGCAGGCGATTCCTCTGGATAGTCGGCCTGAAGTTGCTGCCAGATCTCCAAGGGCATTTGTCGGTCACGAATGGCATACCGTTCAATTCGATCGAGCACCTCGTAGGGCATCAGATCAGCCTCATCGGTCTGCCCGGCGGCCGGAGGCCGCAACTCTGCTGTCGGCTGCTGAGCGTTCACAGCGGCCACGGCCGGCAACGGGCCCATCCCATCCGGCCCCTCCTGCTCCAGCCAGACCAGCCAGCGGCGCAAAAACGCCTTATCGATCCCGGCAATCGGCGCCAGCCCACCAGCCGTGTCTCCATCCATGGTGGCATAACCAACTGCAGCCTCCGAGCGATTGCTGGTCGCCAGCAGCAACGCATTGTTCAGGTTCGCCAGCAGCCAGACACCGGGGGCCCGCACCCGCGCCTGAATGTTCTGCAGGGCCAGGTCATCCTGCGTCCAATCCAGCGGCCGACCGACCGCCTCGGTCGCCAGGGTGGTATAGCCCCTGACCAGCGGCTCGACATCAAACTCGTGATAGGTTGCCCCAACCGCAGCCGCCACCAGCCTGGCGGCATTCCGGGTGACCTGCCCCGAGTAGGCGGTGGCCTGGTAGACACAGGTCAACAACTGCGCGACAAGGTCCCGCGTGAGCGATTCCGCACCTGTTTCAGGAGTGGCCGCCTGGCGATCGACCGCCCCCGAGGGCGCAAGCCCCAGTCGTGCGGCCGCATGCTTGCCGTACTCTCCTACCACCCAGGCCACCCCAAGTGCCACCAGGGCAATCACAGCGGATGAGTCAGCACCGCCACTGGCGCTGACCACAAACCCACGGCTGCGGCTCTTCCTGAGCGTATCGATCAGGCCGAGGGCAACCGCCCGGCTGAACTCTTCCTCTTTGGCTGCCACCGCAGCAGCTGACCGCTCCCAGGCGTCCCGCCGATCAGTTGGTGGCAGCGGCGCCTCAGGAGGCACCAGCGGCGGCACAAAATCGAGGCTGACAACATCGTCCTCGGTCGACGGGACGCCAGCCTGCAGGAACCTGGCCTGAGCCAGCCGGATGGCATCGAGGTCAACCACCCCGTCCGTGACAAGCATGTCAGCAAAACTGAACCGCCGTCCGGCGGCAACCAAACCCGTGGGCGCAGCAATCAGCGTGCTGCCGTCATAGACAACACGGCCCGCCTCATTCCCAAGGAGGTTTGCATAGACATAGGCCGCCGCATAAGCGCGTGCTCCTTCAAGCACGAACCGCTGACGGATGGCTTCCTTGCCAAAGGCAAAGTGGCTCGCCGACGGATTGAGAATGACATCAATTCCCCGCGCTGCCAGCCGGGCCCCGGGACGGTCTGCCGTCCAGGCGTCCTCGCAGATTTCGAAACCGATCCGCAGCCCCCCACAGGAAAACCGCAGGTCACCGAACGGTACCTGACGGCCGCCCAGCGTCACCTGCCGCCGCTGCCCGGCTGGCCAGCGACGAAACCAGCGGGGCTCGTAGTGCAGCCCTTCGCCCGCCAGATGCTGCTTAGTGACAATACCGGCAAGGCGACCGTTGACCAGGAGGGCACTCGCGTCGTAGACGCCACTTTCCCAACGCACCGGTAGGCCAACAGCCAGCACGAGCCCACGACTGGCTTCCTCAAGCTCAAGCAGCACTGACGCCGCCGTATCCAAGACACCCGCTGCGGGGAAGGCATCTTCACAGCCATAGCCACTGATAGAAAGCTCCGGGCAACAGAGGACGGCGATCTCTCGACGGCGGGCCTCCTCACAGGCGGCAATAATCCGATCCCGATTGCCATCCCAGTCGAGTGGCGTCTGATTAAGGGCAGCGGCTCCGAGGCGAATACGTTGCACGACTGGTTCACTGACCCTCAAACGGAGCCGGCTCCTCAAGGTAGGTGTAACCGCCGAGGCCTGCCTCGTAGAAACGGAGGAAGCGTCCGGCCTGCCCATCACTGATCCGTCCCTCCCGAACGGCTTGCTCAATCGCCACCCGCAGTTGCTTGGCCAACTCGTCCGGCTCGAACTCAACATAGTCGAGCACTTCCCCGACGGTGTCTCCCTTGATCACCGCATCGACCACCGCTTCTCCGCGCTCGTCCATGCTGACATGGACCGCATTGGTGTCACCGAAGAGATTGTGGAGATCACCCAGAATCTCCTGATAGGCGCCGATGAGGAAGGCACCAAGATAGTAGGGCTCGTTTCGCCAGGCATGCAGAGGCAAGGTCCGCTTCACGTCCCGCCGGTCGATGAATTGATCAATCTTCCCGTCGGAGTCGCAGGTGACATCTCCCAGCACGGCGGCCCGATCGGGGCGTTCCTCCAGGCGGTGAATCGGCATGAGCGGAAAGAGTTGCTTAATTGCCCAGGAATCGGGAATCGACTGAAACAGCGAGAAGTTACAGAAGTAGGTGTCGCAGAGACTTGCCGACAAGGCTTCGATTTCTTCGGGCACATACTCCAACTGCCGGGCCAACCTGCAGACCTTCCGACAAATTGCCCAATAGAGATGCTCCACGATAGTTCGTTGCTCCAGCGGCAGGTAGCCACTGGCAAACAAATTCATCGCAGTGTCGAGAGACTGCTGCGCATCATGATAGGCCTCGAGCAGATTGCGCACATTGAGCGTCTGGTAGGTTTCCTGTAGGTCAAGCACCGGCTGTTCTGCATCGGCCGGTGGTGGGGCAATCTCCCCCTGGCCACTCTGCTCAGACACCCCAACCACGCTAAAGACCAGCAGGCTGTGGTAGGCGACAACCGCCCGCCCGCTCTCCGAAATGATCGTCGGGTGCTCGACGCCGGCGTCGTCACAGACATTCTGCACATGAGAGACGACGTCGTTGGCATATTCCTGCAGGCTGTAGTTCACACTTGACTCAAAATTGGTCTGCGAACCGTCGTAGTCAACCCCCAAGCCACCGCCAACATCGAGATACCGCAACCCTGCCCCCCGCTTAGCCAGTTCGACATAGATACGGGCAGCCTCATTGAGCGCGGTCTTGATATGACGAATGTTGGTAATCTGGCTGCCCTGATGAAAGTGCAGCAACTGAAAGCAATCGGCCATGCCTCGCGCAGCCAGCAGGTCGAGCCCCTGCATCAACTCACCAGCAGTCAGCCCGAACTTACTGCGAAATCCGCCTGACGACTGCCACCGGCCACTTCCCCGCGTTGCCAGTTTCACCCGCATGCCAATCTGAGGCCGAACGCCGAGTTTCTCGGCATGATTGAGAATCTGCTCCAGTTCGGCAAATCGCTCCACAACCGGCATGATCCTTCGGCCAATCTTCTGGGCCAGCATCGCTGTTTCAATAAACTCTGAGTCTTTGAAGCCGTTGCAGATGATCGGTGTTTCATTATCGGTCAGCGCAATCACGGCCAACAGTTCTGGCTTGCTGCCCGCCTCAATACCGAACCGGTAGGGGCGACCAAACCGCAGAACTTCTTCCACAACCTGCCGCTGCTGGTTTACCTTCACTGGATAGACGCAGCAGTATTCCCCCCGATAGCCACCATCAGCCATGGCCCGAGTAAAGGCGTCTTGAATCTCCTTAAGGCGGTACTGCAGGATTTCCCCAAACCGCAACAAGATTGGCAGATCGATGCCCCGCATCTGCAGCCGATCTACCAACTGCTTCAGGTCAATGCGATGGGCTGGATCCTTTTTGGGATGGACCAGCAGATTCCCGGACGCCCCGATCGAAAAATAGCCCTTCCCCCACCGGTCAACCTCATAGAGGTCGGCAGCATCTGCCACACTCCATTTCTCAACATCATGATCGACGGCCATGGCTCAGTCTCTGGGGCTCGGGACTGCGTTCTATTATCCCGCGCGGCAAGTGTAGCGTTGCCAGCCGCCAAGAACACGCCCCAGTGTGGTGACTCAGGAAAACAGCCCAGAAATGACCTGGCCGCCATTGGCGATCTTCATCGGTCGGCCGTTTTTCGCCCGAAAGGTTGTCTCCAGAGGAACGCCAATGGCCTGGAGCACGCTGGCCATGACGTCCTCGGATGAGTAAGGCTCACTGACCACCTCACGACCATCGGCACTGGTCTCCCCAACCACCACGCCCCGCTTGAAGCCTGCCCCCCCGACGACGACGCTCCAACTGCGAGCCCAATGGTCGCGTCCTCCATTGCCGTTGATAGTCGGTGTTCGGCTGAACTCTCCCATCCAGATGATCGCCGTGTCGTCAAGCAGCCCCCGCTCGGCGAGATCGGCAACCAAGGCGCTCATCGCCTTATCAAGTTCGGGAAGCTTCCGATCAGCCAAAGTCGTGAAGATGCCGCTGTGGTTGTCCCAGCCGCCAAGGTTGACCTCGACGAAGGGCACGCCCACCTCGACCAGTCGGCGGGCCATTAGGCAGCCTCGACCGAAGTTTGTTTCTCCGTAGCGTTCCCGCACCGCGGTGGGTTCACTCGCGACCTTAAAAGCGTCCATCTGGGAACTCGTCATCAGGCGAACTGCTTTGGCAACAACCTTCCTGTGATCCTCCGGCAGGTCACCCCGGCCCTCGTTGATGAACCGCTTCTCGATCTCCCCAAGCATCTTCAACCGCTGCACGAATCGCTGCTGATCAATGCCATTTTCAACATTCTTGACGGTGCCGTTGGCATTGACCACAAACGGCGCCCAGGTCGCTCCGAGAAAGCCCGCCCCGACACTCCCCCCACCTACCGAGACAAAAGGAGGAATTTCCAGCAAGTCAATCGACTCGGCCAACTCATGAGCGATCACCGAGCCATACCCTGGATGCTCGACATTCGGGTTCGGCACAAAGCCCGTGTGCATGTAGTACCGCCCCCGCTGATGATCGGCCTCTCGCGTGCTCATCGACCGCACGATCGAAAGGTGGTGCATCTGCTGCGCGGTGAGCGGCATGTGCTCACTAATCGCAATGCCGTCAGCCGACGTTGAGATCGGCTTGAAGGGACCTCCCGTTGCCTGCCCTGGCTTGAGATCCCAGATGTCCATGGTGCTCGGCCCACCTCCCATCCAAAGCAGAATTGCCGACTTGTGACGTTTCTTCAGATCGGCGACGTTGGCCAAAAGGGACTGCGTGAAAGTCGTGGCCGGAGTCGCCAAGGCTGCCAACCCGGCGAGGTGCGAAAGGAAATGCCGGCGGTCAAGCATCACTCGGCTCGACAAGTTTTGCGGCTGGCCACGCATCGGTTCGCATCCTTCATTCAATGGTTCAGAATAAACTCGTTGGAATTCAACAAGGCCCACCAAATATCCTGCAATGCTTCCACCGCCCGGCCCCGACGGGCCATGAGCAGGTTGTTCGCCAGCCGCACTTCAGCCGGGGAAGGACGACGGGCGAGAGCCGCCAAGTAGAGCGTGTTGATCTTGTCCGCATTCTTGCGGCTGGCGGTTGCAACCTGATTGAGAAAGCTCTCTCGATCAAGCCCCGTTGCAGTCTTGACAAGATCTCCGTTGAATAGCATCAGTACCTGCGGGATTGTTCCGTTGAAGGTCGTGGTGTCATCACCTTCATCGGTCCCAAAAGCGATCACAAACTGTGACAACCAAACATCCCGACGCCGGGCGGCCTCCGCCCCTTCCGCCCGGTCGGCCTGCGTCGCCGTGAGCAGGGACTCGTACAACTGCTCCGCCTGCATCTGCCGGGGATAAAACCGGGCAAACCGTGGCGGCAGTCCGCCGGCGGGGTCGTCAGCAGCATTGCCAGAACTGATCCGACTAGACAATGCGTAGGGCTTGGAGAGGACCAACCACCGGATCAACTGCTTCAGATCATAACTCTGCTCAACGAACCGGTCGGCCAGACCTTCCAGCAAGACTGGATCTGTTGGCAAATTGTTATCAGCTAAATCATCGATCGGATTGACCAAACCGTAGCCCAAAAAGTGGGACCAGAGACGATTGACGATTGCCTTCGGCATCAGCGGACTGCCTTGAATCAGTCGGGCAAGTTCTTGGCGGCGGTTCACCCCGCCAGCCCGCGCGCCTAACTTGCCACCAGGCAGCAGGCCATTGCGACCAATCTCCGTTCCGTCAATGAAGACGGGATAAGCCACCTTCACGAGGCCATTTTTCAACTCGTAATAGATCTCTGCCTCAGCGGGGTTTCCCCCTTCTCCAGCAAAGTCCTCATCAATCAACTCAATCCAGGCCACCCGACGTCCCCCATCAAAGCGTCTTAGCCCTCGAGCCTGGCGAAAAAAAGAATTCAGTTCCCAGAATTCATTTTGCTTTGCTCCTGGGCTTGTCCTGAGAGGATTGTGGTGACACTGGGCACATTGCACCTGAATACCAAGAAATATCTGGGCGGTCTTTGCGGTCGCCTGAATTCCACCGTCGGCCAGCTTCCCGCTGAGAAAATTCGTCGCTCCGTTAAAGTTCTCTGCGCCCTCCCGATCGGCGTTCTCACCAGTGGCTGTCAGCAACTCCTGCACGAAGCGGTCGTATGGGATATTTTCCCGAAAAGCCGCTGTGAGGTATTTCCGCATACCGCTCCGGCTAACCAACTGATTGTTAGTATCGCGACCGATCAGAACGGTCGTCCAGACATTAGCCCAATGCCGGGCAAACTCGTCGACATACTCTTGTCCAAGCAGCCGATCGATCAGATTGATCATCCGCGTACGAGATCTGTCTCGGCGATGCTGTTCGAGTTCATCGACCGTTGGAATTCGTCCGATGCAGTCGAGATAAACCCGGCGGCACCACTCGGCATCAGTGGCCTGATCCGCCGGCGTCACCCCGGTATCCTTCCAACCTGCCTCGATCCGCTCATCAATGAAAGCAATCTGCGGAGCAACCGTCTGAGCACCACTGGCGCCGGACGGAGCAGCAGCGAGGACCGTCTCAGGGCAGTTCGGCCCGCCGGTCGTCCCGATCAGCAGAACCACCATCACCAGTTGGCGCCAGCGAATTCCCTGCCACAGCGTGTGTTCCGCCATCCCAGCCATGAACCACTGCTCCAGTGCAACCACACGACGGATCGACAAAACCCCTTCCACCACATTCTCGCTGCCGATGGGAACGTGGTCAATGAAAAGATCCCATCGACCCGGACAGGGGTCCGACGGTCGAGTTGACGCCAACACAACTGATTAGAGAGCGGGAACCAACTAGCAGACTGTGCAAATAGTCTGCCGCCGCTTGGATGCGGCGATCGGCAATCCCGAAAACCCTTGGCGTTTTCGGGTGCTACCCAAGTAGAAAAAGGTCATGAATGGCTTTTTTCCACGGACAGCTAGGCCGTCCCTACGCTTGAGCCATCTCGACCCTCGGCGCGACCTTGGCAGCCGCCGACTCTTCGACGAACTCAAGCATCGCCCGTGGTCCAGCGTCACCCAAGCGAGGCGTCGCCAACTTGAGGATCCGGGTGTAGCCACCTGGACGGTCTGCAAACCGGGGCGCGATCTTCTCAAAGAGCAGCCGCGTAGCTTGTTTGTCGCCAAGCAGCGTAACGACCCGGCGGCGAGCTGTTACCGCAGGAGCCATCGCCTGGGCCCATTTTTGCCATTGGTCGCTCTGCCGCCACTGCTTCCACTCAGCCGAGTCGCGTTCCGCCGTGGTGGCAAAAGCAGCCGCTGCTTGCTCGGCCACCAGCCCATGACGGGCAATGGTGACACATCGCTCGACCAATGGCCGCACTTCTTTTGCCTTGGCGACCGTTGTCACGATTCGACCAGGCACCTTGGGCGCACCAGGCTCACCGGGCTCAAACTCCTGCTCGGTCAACATCAGGGCTGCAGCAAGATTGCGAAGCAAAGCCCGCTGATGCGATGGACTGCGTCCCAGAATACGACCTTTGCGACGATGACGCATGATGAAACCTTTTTCCTGACCTTTGAATTGCGTGATGACAAAGAAGCGACAAACGACCGTTCGACCGTTCCTACGACTCAGCTCCTGCCGCAGTCATTCCCAGCGACATGCCAAGTTCCGACAACTTCTCCTCGATCTCTTGCAGCGTCGTCTCACCGGCGTTCCGCATCTCCAGAACTTCCTCCCGTGATTTCGCCACCAGATCTCGCAGGGTCTGAATGCCCTCGACTTCCAAACAGTTCATCGCCCGCAACGAAAGCCGGAGGTCACCAACGAGCATGCCCAGCCGACTCTCAAGCGGAGCCTCGATCGCAAGAATACCGTCGCCCGCAGCGGCGTGAATCGACGCTCCAGGCGAGGTGTAGCCCACAAACGGGTTGAGATGCTTCCGAAGAATCTTTGCCGCTTCGACCAAGGCCATCTCCGGCGTGATCGTTCCGTCTGTCCAGACTTCAAGGGTGAGTTTGTCGTAGTTGGTTTTTTGCCCAACCCGGGTCTCTTCCACCTCGTATCGCACACGAGTCACCGGACTGAAAACCGCATCGACCGGAATGATCCCGATCTCGTGACCTTCTGGGCTGTGCTCACTACAGGGAACGTAACCGCGGCCGTTTTCGACAACCATCTCCAGTTCAAATGGCACATCATCGGTGAGGGTGGCCAACACGAGGTCTTTGTTGATCACCTCAACCGCTTCGTCAGTCTGAACGTCGGCACCAGTAATCGGACCCTTTTCACTCTTCTCAACCCGAATCACCCGAGTCGATTCGCTTTGGTTCTTGACCACCAGACTCTTGACTGCCAACACCACGTCGGTGACGTCCTCCTGGACTCCCTTGATCGTGGTGAACTCATGCAGGGCACCACCCAGCTTGATTTGTGTGACAGCACTGCCCTCTAGGCTCGAGAGCAGAATCCGCCGAAGACTGTTGCCAATAGTTGTGCCAAAACCACGCTCAAAAGGCTCAGCGGTAAATTTACCATAAGTATCAGTCAGCGTCGTGCTATCAGCAACAACGGAACCGGGAAGCTCAAGGCCGCGCCAGCGAATATGCATCGGAAAATCTCCTTCGTTGCTACGTGCAACAGTGAGTCAGGGGCTTGGGTCTTTGTCTACCGGAAAGTGAGTCGGGTTACTTGGAGCAGAGCTCAATGATTAGGTTCGTCTGAACCGGAATCGAAACGTCATCCGAGGACGGCAGCCGATCGACGCGGGCCTCTGGCACACCCTCTTCTGTTCGCGAAAGAAAATCGGGCACGTCGCGATGAAAGTCACTAATGGCACCATGCACCAACTGCAAACTCTTCTTGCGGTTCTTGACCCGAATGACGTCACCGGCACGCACCAAAAAACTCGGCACGTCAACACGCCGACCGTTCACCGTGACATGGCCGTGGGCGACCATTTGGCGAGCAGCTGACCGGGACGCCGCAAAACCGACCCGGTGCACAATGTTATCGAGCCGCCGCTCGAGCAGGGACATCAGGGTTTCACCGGTGTTGCCCGAGCCTTTCTCAGCACGATCGAAATACGTGCGGAATTGCCGCTCGAGCACACCGTAGTAGTGCTTAACCTTCTGCTTCTCCCGCAATCGAAGACCATAGTCTGTCGGCTTCGGCCGGCGCTTCTGGACCACTCCCGGAGGAGCTGGCCGCCGATCAAATGCGCACTTGGGAGTATCGCAGCGGCTCCCCTTCAGGAACAGCTTCAAACCGTCTCGACGACAGAGCCGGCAAACCGGCCCAGTGATTCGTCCCATGCTTTTCTACCTCAGTTTCAACAAACTTGTCGTGGCGGCCGACACAGCGGCAACACCAATAAACCCAAATCGTTATTCAGACACGCCGCTTTTTGGGTGGGCGGCAGCCGTTGTGGGGCAGCGGCGTGATGTCCTCAATGCTTTTGACATTCAGGCCGGAGGCCTGCAGTGCCGTAATCGCACTTTCGCGCCCGCTCCCCGGACCTTTCACGCGAACCTCTAGGTCTTTCACTCCAAACTTTGCGGCCTTCTCAGCCGCCTGCTGGGCGGCCATCTGGCCAGCAAACGGGGTTCCCTTTCGGCTTCCCTTGAAACCGCAGGTGCCACCACTGGCCCAGCAGAGCGTATCGCCACGCGGATCAGTGATCGTCACCGTCGTGTTGTTGAAGGTCGCATCGATGAAGGCGATTCCAGAAGAAACGCTTTTCTTTTTACTCTTTGATGTTTTAGCCATCGTTTCTTTCACCCTAGGGAGCCACTCGGCTCCAACCGGCTCCAATTATGTATGATTGATTCGTCCACTTCCTTCGACAGGCGTCGAAACAATTCCCATCGGAAGGTGGACTACTTGAGATCCTTCACACCCTTCTTCCCGGCGACCGTCTTCTTCGGTCCCTTCCGAGTCCGGGCATTTGTCTTTGTTCGCTGGCCACGCACCGGCAGACCACGCCGATGGCGAAGCCCACGGTAGCAGCCGATGTCTTTCAACCGAGAGACACCCTGAGTAACCTGCCGACGCAACTGCCCTTCGACAACGTAGTCCTTGTCGAGCAACGAGGCCATCCGCGCGAGCTCATCTTCGTGAAGGTCGCGGGCCTGCGCCTCCGGACTGACTCCGGCCTTACGGCACAGTTCGCGAGCGATCTGCGGGCCGACCCCATACAGATACTGCAGCGAATAGACAGTCTTTTTGTCGGCTGGAATGTCGACGCCGAGCAGTCGTGGCATGGCTAAATGCTTTCCGATTCAGTTGAACAGTTGTGGTGACTGACGTTTGGGAACCAATACCCGCGATGGTACTCGCAGGAAACCGAGTCGCGGGCTGCTCGCGGCAGTCGCTACTCGGGCAATGGCCAGACGGGACGCCTGACCGTTTCGATTGCTCCTGGGCCGACTGTGAAAATCACATTCGGCCAACCGGCTCACCCTTGGCGTTGTTTGTGGCGAGGATTATCGCACAAGACGAAGACAACGCCCCGGCGGCGAACGATCTTGCACTTGTCGCATATCCGTTTGACGCTGGCACGAACTTTCATCAAACCCGCGACACTTTCGCATCGCACCTCGCTGCAATGGTGAACCGCATAAATCCGGAACTTCGAAGCCTCGAAGTATAGGCCCGCCTGGGAGGCTTTCACAAGTGGGCAGCAGATTTCCCGCAGCCGAGGCGTTTTCCGGGGAAACACCGTCGCCGTCTGAGCCGCTTATTCGCCAGCGGCTGCCAGCCCCCCGGCTGGTGCTGACGTCTCGTCGGCTCCAGGAGCGGCCGTCAGCACCAGCGGCCCCTGTTCCGTGATCGCGACGGTGTGCTCAAAATGGGCACTCGGCTGCCCATCAGCTGTCGACTGGGTCCAGTGGTCAGCCAGGGGACGGACCTTCTTGGTCCCCATATTCACCATCGGCTCAACCGCGATAACAAGCCCGGGCTCAAGCTCAAAGTCATGATTACGGCGAAATGACGGGGAGCAGAAATTTGGCACCTGGGGGTCCTCGTGCATATTCCGACCTATCCCGTGACCGACAAAATTCTCGACGACCGTGAACCCACAATCACGGACGTAGGTCGCCATCTCTGCCGCAACATCGCCCCAGCGATTCCGTGAGCCCATCAACTCGATTGCCAACTGCAGAACCCCTGCGGTGCAATCGAGCAGTCGCTGCACGTCTTCCGCAACCTGTCCCACCGGATGCGTATAGGCCGAGTCACCACACCAACCTTTGAGCCGACACCCTGTGTCAATACTGATGACGTCCCCCTCGCGCAAGACGCGGCTTCCAGGGATCCCGTGCACGACCTCATCATTGACCGACATACAGCAGACGGCAGGAAAAGGCACCTTACCCGGCACTCCCTTGAATAGCGGAACGACCTCCCGCTGAAGGAAAAAGTCTTCGACTGCCCGATCAATCTCGCCGGTGGTAATTCCAGGCCGAACCAGTTCGGCTGCCACCTGATGTGCCTCCCAGACGACTAGGCCGGCTTTTCGCATCGCCGCGATTTCACGACTTGACTTCAAGGTCAACACGTTCGCTTTCTCTCCTCATCTCTGCAGACGGACACACCGAATCGAGCCCCGTGCAACCCAGCCTTCCGCCTCGTGAGGCCAACCAGCACGACCAGCCGACTCGTTCAAGACCCTGTTCTACCGTCTCGACCGTCGAAATGCACGGATGGCGCGGTGAACCCGCTGGAAGATGTCGTCGGCTGTTCCCAAGCCATCGATACTGATGAGTTTGCCCCGCCGCTCGTAGTACTCAAGCAACGGTGCCGTCTGTCTTTCAAAACTCTCAATCCGCCGCGAGAATATCTCTGGGTTGTCGTCTTCGCGTTGCCGAGCCAGCATCCGCCGTACGAGTTCATCGCGAGGCACCGTAAGTTCAATAACCCCATCGACACTCATCGCCTGCCGCTCAAGCAAGTCATCGAGCATTTCCGCCTGGGGCAGAGTCCGGGGAAACCCATCAAGAAGGCAGCCTTTTCGGCAGTCAGGCCCCTTCAACCGACGCGTCACAAGACTGAGCACCAACTGGTCCGGCACCAATTGGCCCCGGTTCATGTAGGTCGCCGCTTCCTGCCCCTCAGCGGTGCCCTGCTGGATTGCAGCCCGTAGCATTTCCCCGGTTGACAAGTGCGGAACATCAAGCAGTTCGACCAACCGCTGACACTGTGTTCCCTTCCCGGCCCCCGGTGGTCCGATCAGGATAATCCGCATAGGACAACACTTTGAGGGGAAGGTGACGGACGGGGATACGGCAACGGCAATCTCAGAAAGCCTATCGCTGCGTCAACGCTACGGTGCACCCAGCCCGACGGTCGTCGCCGGCAGGATGGCACCGACCACGCTGGTCATGACTTCTCCAGCAGGCCACTGTAGTTCCGCATAACCAGGTGGCTATCGATTTTCTGCACCAGATCGAACGCGACACTCACCGCGATAAGCAAGCCGGTGCCGCCGTAGAAGCTGGCAATCTGCGCCGGAATTCCAAGAGCCCCACTGACAATCGTCGGGATCACTGCCACAAGTGCCAAAAACCCGGCCCCGACGTAGGTGATCCGCTCCATGACTCGTTCAAGATAGTCTGCAGTCCGCTTCCCTGGCCGATAGCCCGGAATAAACGCGCCAAAGTTTTTCAGATTGTCAGCCATCTCCTTCGGATTGAAGGTAATCGCTGTCCAGAAGTAGCAGAAGAAGTAAATCAGAGCGATGTAGCAGATGTTGTAGAGGTACGACTGGCCACGCGTGAAGGATTCGTGCAACGCATTGAGCACAGAATTCCCGGGGTACGCATTCCCCAAATACTGGAACAGCATCTGCGGGAAGAGCAGCAACGAGCTGGCGAAAATGATCGGCATGACACCAGCCTGATTGACCCGGAGGGGGAGGTACTGACGGGTGCCGCCGTAAACCCGGCGGCCTCGCACATGCTTGGCACTTTGCGTCGGGATCCGCCGCTGGCCCTGGGTCATGAAGACCACCCCGGCCACCACCCCAACGAACAGGGCCGCCAGCACAAGGATGGTTTCGATACCCATCTTCCCTCCGCCACCTCCCAGTTCCCAGGAAGTCTCACCGGCCAGCGAAACCAACGCGCTGGGCATTGCCGCGAGAATGCCGGCCATGATCAAAAGACTGATTCCGTTCCCGATTCCAAACTCGTCGATCTGCTCACCAAGCCACATCAGAAACACCGTGCCGGCAGTCATCGTCAACACGGCAACAAATTGCCAGACAAACGGCAAACTTCCATCGACCAGAAAGCTGGCCTGGATCAGCGATGCCTCGCCAATTTTGGTATTCGACAAGAAAGCAACATAGGCCCAACTCTGCAGAAGACAGATACCGACCGTCGCATATCGTGTGTACTCATTGATTTTCTTTCGCCCCGCCTCGCCTTCCTTCTGAAGTCGCTCCAAGGGTGGCCAGACAGTTCCTAATAACTGGAAGATAATCGAGGCTGAAATATACGGCATGATGCCGAGACCAAAGATCGTCGCCTGCGAAAGTTGACTGGCCGAAAAGACAGCGACGGTCTTTAGCAGATCGCTGATTCCCCCCGACTCTTCCGCAAAGGCACGCATTGCGGCCGGGTCAACAATGGGAAGGGGCACTTGCCAGCCAACTCGATAGATCGCGAGCAACCCCAACGTCAGCAGAATCTTCTGCCGCAACTCGGGGATCGTGAACACGATTCTGATTTTTTCAAACACGTTGGCGTCTCCCCGTCCTTGTTCAGATGTTTTCCTGCCAATCCTTTGGCTCTTCGACCACCTGCTGCTATCTCACCGGCGGGGGCCACGACTCAACGATACCAAGGAAACGCAGGCCTTTCAGCACACTCGTTCGGCGTGGCACTCTCGCAGGGCGAGACTTTGCCACCGACAGTACTCTACTCCGAATCGCCGGTCGCTGGCGATGCGGATTGCGACGCGGGTTTCGCCTTCTTCTGCCCCTTCACCAGCGGGGCCGGACCGGCGATCTCAATCACGCTGCCGCCAGCAGCAACGATTTTTTCGCGGGCCTGCTTGCTGAACCGATGAGCCGAAACAGCCAACGACTTTGAAAGGTTTCCGTCGCCGAGGATCTTGATCTCCTGCCAAATACCTTTGGCGACACCAGACGACCGCAACACCTCAAGCGTGACCTCGGTACCGGCATCAAAGGCAGTCTCCAGATCGGACACGTTAATGCTTTTGATGATTCGGCCGTGCCGATTATTGAATCCACGCTTTGGAATCCGCCGGATGATTGGGCTCCGCCCGCCCTCGAAGATTGAGGGGGCACTCCACCCAGCCAACTGCCCCTGACCTTTGTGGCCTCGGCCAGAGGTTTTCCCTCGACCAGAGCCCGGTCCTCGACCAATCCGCAACCGCTTGCGGTTTTTATGAATACCCTTATTGACGTCGTTGAGTTTCATCGCTTCAAACCTAATTGGTGAATCAGCAGTTCTTGAATGGACACGCCGACCGCTTCAGTCAGCATCTTGTTTTTTCGGGCGGCCGCCTCTCATCAGCAAACGGCAATGTCATCTACTCACTGAGAGAAACGCCACGCAGTCGCTCAACATCTTTGATCGTCCGCAACTGCTTCAGCCCGTTGATTGTTGCCTTCACGAGATTGACCGGATTGACCGAACCGTGAGCCTTGGTCAGGACGTCCTGAATCCCCGCCGACTCACAGACAGCCCGCACAGCGGCACCTGCAATGATGCCTGTTCCCGGGCTTGCCGGCACGAGGATCACCTTCGAGGTTCCGCTCCACCCCTCAACACGGTGAGGAATGGTACCACCAGTGACAGGGACCTCGACAAGATTCTTCATCCCGTCCTTGATTCCCTTTTCAACAGCTGGAGGCACCTCATTGGCTTTGCCGTAGCCGCAGCCAACCTTCCCCTTGCCATTCCCGACGACGACGAGCCCAGCAAAGCTGAAACGTCGACCGCCTTTCACAACGGTTGCGCACCGGCGAACTTTCACCACTTTCTCGGTGAATTCGCCCCCTGCACGGGATTCTCTTCCGGTTGCTGCGTTTGTCGCCACAGTCTCTCTCCCGATCTATTTTCGTGTGTTCAGAATTCCAGTCCCGCCTCACGGGCGGCATCCGCAAGCGCCGCCACTCGGCCGTGATACCGACACGGCCCGCGGTCAAAACAGACCCGAGATACCCCCGCAGCCTTCGCCCGCTCGGCCACTGTTTGCCCAATAGCTGCCGCCGCATCCCTGTTGCCACCGAAGGAAACGGCGGTTTTCAGTTGTGACTCAACCGTCGATGCAGCCGCCAGCGTACGCCCAGAGGCATCGTCTATCACCTGGGCATAGATGTGCTTATGGCTTCGCCGGATGGACAGCCGAGGACGTTCGGGCGTCCCCCGCAGGGGCTTTCGCACCCGCCGTTGCCGCCGAATCCGCTGCCTCAGATTTGACCTCGCATGATCCATGACTTCACTCCTGTTTCGCTCCCAAACTTCTGCGGGAGGCCACTTTATTTCTTTTTCTCTCGGCTTGCCTGGGCTCTTTTTCGATTCTCTGATCCGCAATCGGAGCAGTGACCACTCACGGCCCGAGTTGGCCGTTACTTCGTGACTGCCTTACCAGCCTTCCGGCGGACCTGTTCGTTTTCGTAGCGAATACCCTTGCCCTTGTACGGCTCGGGCTTCCGCAAGGCTCGAACCTCAGCTGCAAATTGCCCAACAAGTTGTTTATCGATTCCCTTAATGGTTACGTGGGTCTGGTCGGGGCAGGTAACGGTGAGTCCTTGCGGCACCCGAACATGCAATTCATTGGCAAACCCAACACGGAGCTGCAACACGTCCTTCTGCAGCGACGCAAGGTAGCCGACGCCGACAATTTCAAGTCGCTTCTCATAGCCCTTGGTGACGCCCTCAACCATGTTGTTGACGAGGGCTCGGGTCAGTCCATGCACCGATCGCGATACCCGATCGTCTTCCTCTCGAGTCACCTTGACCGCCGCTGCAGCATCATCGACTGCAACCTGTACAGCAGGATGGTGCTGATGCTCCAATGTCCCCAAGGGACCTTCGACTGTCACCAGCCGATTTTCAATTTTCACTTTGACACCGCTAGGGATCGCCACGGGTGCCTTACCGATACGGGACATTGAGGAAACCTTTCTGCCTGGCTCGTCTGTTTCGCTACTCTCGCTTACGCCTCTTCCGGCTGTTCATCTTTGCTCCTCAAGCGGGGGAGCAAGAACTGCTTACCAGAGCTCACACAAAACCTCGCCGCCCAACTTCCGCTGCCTCGCCTCTCGATCACTCACGACGCCACTTGACGTGGACAGGATCGAAATGCCGAGGCCACCAAGCACGGGCCGCAGCCGGGCTGAACGACTGTAGACACGCCGTCCAGGCGAACTAACACGCTTGATGTGCCGAATCAGCCGCTCTCCGTTGGGACCATACTTCAACTCGAGTTGCAGCAGTGGTACCGGCGCTGCTTCAACTTCGCGGTAGTCCCAGATAAAGCCTTCTTTCTTCAAGACTTCGGCCAGGCCGCGTTTCACCTTTGAGTACGGCACGTCCACCGTAGGCCGCTCAATGCGAACGGCATTCCGAATGCGGGTGAGCATGTCGGCAATGGGGTCGGTCATCATATGATTTCGTTCCTACCAGCTGGCCTTGCGGACACCCGGAATGCAGCCTTGATCGGCCAGCTTCCGGAAACAGATGCGACACGTCCCGAACTTGCGATACACCGCTCGCGGTCGCCCGCAGAGCATGCACCGACGGATAGTTCGGGTAGAAAACTTCGGCGGCCGCTTGGCGGCAGCTATTTTCGATTTACTTGCCATGGTTTCATTCCGCCGTCGGCCCACTTCGCCGACGGTGTTGGGAAAAAAGTTGAACCGCTACGCCGCGGCCCCACCCTCTTCCCCTTCAGTCTTCTTCATCGGCAGCCCCATCGCTCGCAACAACGCACGGGCGTCGTCATCCGTGCGGGCGGAGGTGACCAACGTAATATTCATTCCCTGGGGACGGGACAATTTGTCGGGGTTAATCTCTGGAAAGACCATCTGCTCCGAAAGCCCCAGGCTGTAATTCCCACGACCATCAAAAGCGGTCGCCGACAACCCACGAAAGTCTCGAACCCGAGGCAGGGCCATAGACACCAAACGATCAAAGAACTCATACATTCGGCGACCCCTGAGAGTCACCTTGCATCCGATCGGCATATCTTCCCGCAGTTTGAAGCCAGAGACAGCCTTCCGGGAAAGCGTTGCGATTGGCTTCTGGCCAGTGATCTGCCCAAGCGTGGCCAGCGCCTCCTCAAGGTGCTTCTTTTCGGTTACGGCAACCCCCACGCCCATATTAACGACGATCTTCTCCAGTCGCGGAATGGCGTGGGGATTCGTCTGCGACAATTCCTTCGCCAACGCCGGACGAACCGTCTCCTGATAAAAGGCCTGCAACCGCGGAGTCACCGCCTCAGTTGCACTACCTGCCTGCTCTTCTTTCGCCATGAACCCTGATTCCTTTACTTGTCGCTCTGCTCTTCTTCTGTCGCCCTGCTCTTTAACGACTACCCTGCTGTCTGGTTTGCCTTCACCCGGCCGACCTGCCCTTGCTCACCACCACACTTCCGGCAGACTCGCGTCTTGATGCCATCCGCCCCCCGGGAAACACCCAAACGGGACGCCTTTCCGCAGGCCGCACAGACAAGCAGCACATTCGAGACATCGATCGGCATCTCTTTGCTGAGACGACCGCCCTGCGGATTTTTTTGGCTCCGCTTAATGTGGCGGTAAACCCGGTTCACCCCCTCCACAACGAGTTTGCCCCGGGCAGGATCGACCGAAAGGACTCGAGCACGGGTACCACGGGAGTTCCCCGTGCGAACCTCAACTGTGTCACCTGTACGAATCAACATCAGACCACCTCGCTCGCCAGACTGACGATCTTCATGAAATTCCGGTCCCGCAACTCCCGAGCAACTGCCCCGAAGATACGCGTCCCCTTGGGGTTCTTGTCGTTGTCGACAATCACGCAGGCGTTCGAGTCGAACCGCACGTAACTGCCGTCCGTCCTGCGAGTTGAATTCTTGCAGCGGACGATCACTGCCTTCACGACCGCTTTCTTCTTGACATCGCTGCCAGGAATCACACTCTTGACGCTGCAAATGATGACATCACCGAGGCCCGCGGTTCGTTTCTTACTCCCGCCAAGCACCTTGAAGCACATCACTTCCTTCGCGCCGGTATTGTCTGCGACCGTGAGTCGCGACTGCATCTGAATCATTAGTCGGCCCCTCCCTGCTGGGTGTCACCGCTGGCCTCGACTTCAGCCTGGCCAGTCGCGGAGGCCTCTTCGCTGCGGGCAGAGGCTTCACGCAATTGCGTCGCCCGAGCACCTGAACGCAAAGCGGCGAGATCGACCGCGGTGCTCTTGGCAACCACTCGCACCAACTCCCAGCGCTTGGAGCGACTCCGAGGCGGGCACTCGACAATCTCAACGAGATCACCTGGTGCTGATTCTTCCTTCTCGTCGTGCACATGGCAGACGGTCCGGCTCCGCATGATACGGCCATACTTGGGATGCCGCACCACCCGGGGAATTTCCACACGACGGGTCTTGCTCGCCGCGGCACTGGTCACGGTGCCGGTTTCCACTCGCTTGGGCATTGTGTTGGTGTCCTAATAAATTGACTGGGTGATTGGTGTAATGGAATCAGGTCGATTCGGCGACCGCTGGAGCAGCCTCTTGGGTAGCAGAAGCCTGCGGCTGATCCTTTGCCACTGCTCGGCTCCGTTCACCGAGAACGGTCTGGCACCGAGCGATCAGACGCCGCTGCTTTCGCATCTCTGAAGGAGCCGCCAGTTTCTCTGTCTGAGCCTGAATGCGAAGCCGAAACAGCGACTCTGCTGCATCCTTCCAGACCAGCCGAATCTGCTCGTCACTCATTTCCCGTAATTCTGTTGCTTTTGTCATCGTCGCTCAGTCTGTCTGTGCTGGTGATCGGTTGGTCAACCCCGTCTCGTCATCAGGGCTCAATTTGTACTCACTTGTTCTGCTGTCCTACTCGCCGCCACTCACATCGTTCGTTTTTTCACCATCCGAACCCGGACGGGCATTTTGTGAGCCAGTCGCGCGAAGCAGACCTTTGCAACCTCTTCCGTAACGCCACCAATTTCAAACAGCACGGTGCCCGGCCGAATGACAGCAGCCCAGAAATCAGGTTCGCCCTTCCCTTTACCCATTCGGGTTTCAAGCGGGATCGACGTGATCGACTTATGAGGAAAGACGCGGATATACAGCCGCCCGCCGCCGCGCAAGTACTGCTGCGCCGCAATTCGGCCGGCTTCAATCGTGGCGGCTGGAAGCCATCCCGGCTGCTCGGCCTGAAGACCGAATTCACCGTAGACAACCCGATTGCCACGAGTCGCCTCACCTTTTATACGACCTCTTTGGCTTTTTCGGTGCTTGACCCTCTTGGGCATCAGCGGCATCGCCGTTCTCCTCGTACATTCCTTGGTTCACCCACACCTGAACACCAATGTGCCCCTGGGCGGTGGGCGCTTCACAGAAGCCGTAATCAATTTTGGCACGCAGTGTTGAAAGCGGCATTGAGCCAGCGATGCTTTTTTCACACCGTGACATCTCGGCCCCTCCCAGTCGACCTGCCAGTTGGATCTTCACGCCCTTTGCGCCCGCATCCATGGTCGACTCAATGGTTCGCTTCAGCGTCCGCCGGAAGGCAGCCCGCTTGGTCAACTGATCGGCCACATCCTCCGCTACCAGTTGCGCCTGAATCTCCGGCCGCGTAATCTCCTCAACCTTCAGGTTGACGCGGCGGCCGAGCAGATCCTGCAATTCATCCTGCAGTCGATCGACCTCTTGGCCCTTTCGGCCAATGATCACGCCGGGCCGGGCCGAATGCAGAATCACCTTCACCTCGTCCCGGGTCCGCTCAATCACAACTTTGGCAATAGCAGCCGCTCGGTACTTTTTCTTCATGAACCGGCGGACCTTGAAGTCCTCCAGAAGCAACTCCCGAAACTCTTTCTTCGGGGCATACCAGCGGCTCTTCCACGGCTCGGTAACGCCGGTACGGAATCCAGTTGGATTGACTTTCTGACCCATCTGTTTGTTTCCCTTGGTTCAGCCTTGTTGCTTAATTATTGTGTGCCCTGCGGCCATCCACCCGTCACTCAGCCTCGGATCGAGCCACGTCGGAATTAGGAGCCACCACCGTGTCGAGTGAAACCTTGATGTGTGACATTCTTTTCTTGATCTCGTAGGCCATGCCCCTCGCCCGCGGTTGATACCGCTTGAACATCGGGCCACCGTCAATTCGGGCATCCACGACGACCAGATCATCAACTCCCGGAGCCTGCTGGTGCTCGGCATTACCGAGGGCACTCTTAATGACTTTCTCCAACATGCGAGCCCCACGGTGAGGCTGAAAGCGAAGAATATCGAGGGCCTCGTCGGCGAACTTTCCCCGCACAAGATCGGCCAGATGGCGAACCTTCCGAGGACTGATCCGTGCATATTTGTGCGTTGCGGTGTACGGCATAGCTGTTCTCGACTTACTTCCCCTTACCGCCGTGACCTCGGAAGGTCCGACTTGGTGAAAATTCTCCCAACTTGTGGCCGACCATGTCCTCGGTGACGAACACCTTGAGGTGCTGCTTCCCGTTGTGAACCATGAATGTCAGGCCGATGAACTCCGGCACAATGGTGCAGGCCCGCGACCAGGTCTTGATCGGTTCGCGGTCGCTGCCCGCCAACTGCTTCTCAACCTTCTCGTAGAGCCGGGGGTCAACATATGGCCCCTTCTTCGAACTGCGTCCCATGAACCACCTTCTCGCTGTCTGAATTGCTGCCAGGCTGCCTGACTCCGCGTCAGCACACCACAGCCCTTTGGTTGATCGTTACTTTACCTTCAGTTGGCCATACCGCCGGCTCTTCCGCCGCCGGATAATCGACGACCCCGAAGGCTTCCGTGGCTTCCGGGTTCCACCACCCTTGGCACTCTTGCCGGTCGGGCTCACGGGATGACGCCCACCCTTGGTTCGACCCTCACCACCACCGTGTGGGTGATCGATCGGGTTCATCGCTGTTCCCCGAACATGTGGGCGCCGCCCGAGCCACCGGCTCCGTCCGGCTTTGCCAAGCCGAATGTTCATGTGCTCGGAATTCCCGACCGTGCCCACGGTGGCCCGACAGGCGGCTGGGACCCGGCGAATCTCGCCAGATGGCAGCGTAATCTGCGCCCAACCAGCCTCGCGAGCCATCAGCGTTGCCGACATCCCAGCCGATCGGCACAACCGACCGCCACGCCCGGGCTGCAATTCGATATTGTGAATTGAGGTACTCAGCGGAATGGCGGTCAACGGCAGTGCGTTGCCAACTTCTGGAACTGCCGTCGGGCCACTCATCACCTTCGCACCAACCTTTAGGCCATCCGGAGCGAGGATAAACCGCTTTTCACCGTCCGCGTAATGAATGAGAGCAATCCGACAGGTTCGGTTGGGATCATACTGAATCGAGTGCACTTTTCCGGGGATTCCGTCCTTGTTTCGCCGGAAGTCAATCAACCGATAGTGCCGCATGTGGCCGCCACCCCGGTGCCGCACCGTGATTTTGCCTTGGTTATTCCGTCCACCGGTCTTCTTCTTCCGGACACGTAACTGCTTCGGCACATCGGCGCCGGGTGTCAGATCAGCAAAATCTGACACACTCGCCGAGCGGCGGCCGGCACTGGTCGGCTTGTAGATGCGAATTCCCATAAGTCTATCTTTCCGTCGTTAGGCGCGTCTTATTGACGTCGGAAGACCGGCTGTCGCAACCACGACAGCGGCCTCACCATTAATGCTAGAACAGCGAGATCTTGTCCTCGGCGTTCAGAGTCACAATCGCTTTTTTCCAGGGCTTTGTACTGCCACGCCGCAACCGACTACGGCGAACTTTCCCAAGCCTGTTTTGAACAGCCACTTTGCTGACCCGCACATGAAACAATTCTTCAACCGCGCGCCGAACATCGGCCTTTGTTGCCGACGTCGCGACCTGAAAGGCGTACGCGTTGTTACGATTGGCCCGGTGCATCCCCTTCTCGGTCACCAACGGTCGCAAAATGACCTGGTGTGGCGCAAGGTTGGGATTGAGTTTCGGCCGCGGCGCTACTGGTACTGGCATGACTTACGCTTCTCCTGCTGAGGGTGCCGTCTTCGATGCGGACCGTCCTCGGGTAGTCGCCCGACCGCCCTGTTTCCGAGCTGAGCCTGTTCGCCCCTCGGTTTGCCGTCGCTTCACCTCCTCACGGAAGGCGTCGATGGCTGCGGTGGTCATCACAATGGCTCGTGGCTGCAGGATGCTCAACGCATTGAGTTCCGCCACCGGGGAAACCGAGACACCAGCAATGTTGCGGGCGCTCTTCCAGAGGTTGCCGTCGTGCTTCTCGGCAGACACGAGAACCGTCTTGCCGGCAACACCCAGCGACTGCAGTGCCTTGGCCATCGCACTTGTCTTCGGGGCCTCAAAACTGAAGCCATCAACCAGCACGACCTCTTCATCCGCGAGCCGCGATGCGAGCGCCATCCGGGTGGCCGACTGCAGTGCCTTTCGCGGCATCCGCCAGCCAAAGTCCCGCGGCCGCTTGGCAAAGATGTGACCACCGCCACGACGAACACCGCTTCGCTTGGAACCGGCACGCGCGTTCCCGGTCCCCTTCTGGCGGTACATCTTCTTGGTCGTCCCAGCAACCTCGGCGCGACTCTTGGTGCGGAGCGTACCCTGTCGGCGATTCGCCTGGTACATCACGACGGCGTCATGGAGGAGCTGCTTGTTGATCCGCGGAGCCAACTCGGCCGGGTCAATCTCGTACGTGCCGACCTGCTTGCCGGCGGCATCATAGACGGCGAGGTTCATTTCGCACCCTTCTTCTTGGACGTTGGCGTGCCGGTGGTGGCAGCCCGACGCACCTTGTTGGTCTGCCGCACAACGAGGTACCCACCGTTCGGCCCGGGCACAGCCCCCCGGACCATCAGCAGGTTCCGTTCAGCATCGATACCAACAAGCCGCAAATTCCGTGTCGTTGACCGCTCATTGCCGAAACGACCGGCCATCTTCTTGCCCTTGAACAATCGGCCGGGCGACTGGCACATGCCGGTACCACCTTGATGGCGATGGACCTTCTTGACACCATGGCTCGCCCGCTGGCCGGCGAACCCATGCCGCTTCATCACGCCAGCGGTACCGCGACCTTTGGTTGTCCCGGTGATGTCAACGGCATCACAGCCCTCAAAAACGGCAACCGTGACCACCTGTCCAACCTTGGCCTTCGACTCACCACGGAACTCCCGCACGAATCGCTGCGGCTCGCAGTCGGCCTTGGGAGAAACATCGACGCCCGCTTCGGCACGCCGCTTTGTCCGCTTGCTGTCGAGCCGAACAACCTGCCCACGCACCGACCGACTCGCGAGTCGACGGGGCTTATCAAGAAATCCGACCTGAACGGCATCATAGCCATCTCGGTCGGAGGAGCGGCTCATAAGCACCGTGCAGGGGCCGGCTTCGATAACCGTGACCGGCACCACCGTGCCGTCGGCGTCGAATATCTGCGTCATGCCAACCTTGCGGCCAAGAATGCCCTTGCGGTCCATCTCAACCGGCTCGGCCTCCTCCGCAGGGGCGGCAGCTGTCGCCTCAGCCGCCGCCTCCTCCGAACCTGCCTGCGGATCTGTTTGATCTTCTTCTGCAGCCATATTCTTTCGCCCGTGGAAGCTGACCCGCTGGCACGTGCCGGCGGCCACCATCCCTCACGCTCGAAGCCGTTGGCTGCGGGAGTAAGCGAGTGCCTCGCCCCTTACCCGCGACGCCTTCCAAGCATGAACCGTGCGCTCCTGTTTCTGTTTGCTCCAAATCCCGGGACCCGCTGGCCCCACGCTGTATCCGTCTTTCCTGCCCGCGATCTACCCAACCGGTGCCTACTTCGACGACGCCTTAATCTTGATGTCGACGCCAGCCGGCAGGCTCAGTTTATTTAGGGCCTCAATCGTCTTGGCAGTCGCCTGAACGATGTCAACCACCCGTTTGTGCGTCCGAATCTCATACTGCTGCCGAGCCTTCTTGTCGACATGCGGCCCGGACAGCACGGTGTACCGCTCGATCCGAGTCGGCAACGGAATCGGCCCATGCACTTCTGAGTTCGTCCGCTTTGCCGTATCAACGATTTCAGCCGCACTCTGATCGAGAACGGCATGGTCGTAGGCTTCCATGCGAATGCGAATGATTTCCTGCGTCGACGCAGCCACGGCAATACTCCAAATTCCATTGGTCCGAAGCAGCAACCACTTCGGTCTCGGTGGGTGATCCGGGAACCCGATCGAGGTGGCAGACACACCGCGTAACCACGACGAAGCCGCTCTCAAGCAAGCGTCAACCGGTCAACGGCGGCCACCAGAACCGCGAAAAGTCGCCCGAAACGACCTTTTTCGCCGGAGCCGAGCCCGATGGGGAATCAGGGGCACCGCGGCGAAGGAATCTCGGAATGTAAGAGCGAGGCGGGGGGCTGTCAACAGACCACCAGGTTTTCCGATGTTTTCGGCAGCGGCCGCACCCACCACACGCAGCATTCGTGACCGCTAGCAAACTGTGGCCATAGTCTGCCGCCGCTTGGATGCGGCGATCGGCAATCCCGAAAACCCTCGGCGTTT
>WTHB01000035.1 GCA_011523305.1 Planctomycetaceae bacterium
CACCTGGACCGTCCTCGAAACGATTATTTCCGTGCTAGGGCTGGTCTTTATTCTCACAGCTCAGGGCCTGCTCGGCTTGCTGCTGTAGCGACCTGCACAATCTGATCTACGATCACCGCAGCCGGGCCGGATGCATCTACTTCCACGCAGCCCTGCGCTAGCTCGTCCGCCATTAATGGCTCTAGAATGGAAAACTGATCCTCTAACATGTGCCGCCCGCGCATGAAGTGTTGCGTTCGAGCCTCCAGCCGATCGAGAACCGTAGCAAAGTCGGCCGCCAGATGTACAAACTGAATCGGGGCTGACAGTCCTCGCCGAATTCGATCACGATAGCGGCGACAAAGCGCTGAGCAGGCCACGACAAGGCAGGTGGCATCGGACCCACCCAGATGCGCTGCGATCGCGTTATGGACCGCATCGAGCCAATCTGCCCGCTCGACATCCGTCAGCGGCTTTCCCGCCGCCATACGCGCGACATTCTCGGGGGAATGGAGATCGTCGCCATCGAGAAAATGCCCCGCCAAAACCGCCGAGACTGCCTGGCCGATCGTAGTCTTGCCACAAGCAGAAACCCCCATGATCACAAGGCAGGAGGCGGTCAGTGGATGCTGGTGTGTCGACATCTCGCTCAGGTTACCATAAGGCCGCACACGCCCGTGGCAGCAGCTTTGTCGCACCCCCAAAGAAAACTAACCTCCACAGCGTCTCCGCAAGCAAGGCAGGCCTGGTGCGGGACTTCAACACCCATCCACAGCGACCGGCTGGAACGGTATAACCCTCGTGTCAGCATTTGCCCACCGAGAATACCGACCCATGACTGCCTCACGCCCAGCCCTCCTGCAGCCATTTGACCGCCACGGCCTTCATCTCCCCAATCGTATCGTGATGGCACCGCTGACGCGGGCGCGGGCCGGCAGCGAGCGAATCCCCAGTACCATAATGGCAGCCTACTACGCCCAGCGGGCCTCGGCGGGGCTGATTATCTCCGAAGCCACCACGATCTCGGAGCAGGCCAACGGCTGGCGGGAGTCGCCAGGGGTTTACACCGACGCGATGGAGGCCGGCTGGAAGGACGTCACCACCGCAGTACACGCGGCCGGCGGCAGAATTTTCCTGCAACTCTGGCACATGGGCCGGGCGTCGCACAGCGATTTCCATGGCGGCAAGCTGCCCGTGTCAGCGTCGGCGGTGAAGATCGAGGGCGACGGCATCCACACGCCCGAGGGCAAGAAGCCTTATGAGGTGCCACGGGCCTTGGAGAGCTGGGAAATTCCGCGAGTCGTCACTGATTACGCGACCGCAGCGGCCCGGGCCCGCACAGCAGGCTTTGATGGGGTTGAGATTCACGCAGCCAATGGCTATCTGATTGACCAGTTTCTGCAGTCGAAAACCAACCACCGCACCGACGAGTACGGCGGCAGCATCGAGAAGCGATGCAGGCTGTTGAAGGAGGTGGTCGAGGCGGTTACAGCCGAGTGGCCAACCGGTCGCGTGGGCGTGCGGCTCGCGCCCAACGGCGTGTTTAACGACATGGGTTCGCCCAACTTCCGCGAGCAGTTCCTCCATGCCGCTACGCTTCTCGACGGCTACCCGCTGGCCTACCTGCATCTGATGGACGGCCTCGCCTTCGGCTTCCACAAACTCGGTGAGCCCATGACACTGGCCGATTTCCGCGAGGTGTTCCACGGGCCACTGATCGGCAACTGCGGCTACACCTTTGAAACCGCCGAGAAGGCTGTTGCCGGCGGTGGAGCCGACCTGATCGCCTTCGGCCGCCCCTACCTCAGCAACCCGGACCTCGTGGAGCGGTTTACAAACGGCTGGCCACTCGCGGACCTGGCCGACATGAGCACCTGGTATTCCCCGGCTGGTGCCGAAGGCTACACCGACTATCCGGTCTATCAGCCCGCGTAGATGAGAACAGGCCTTGCCCCCAAACTTCAGGGGCTCAATCGGCTCATTCAGGTGGCCGCAGGCAGCGGGACGACTCGTTTCCCACGTACAACCCAGACCGTCCCAGTCGCCACCACGCTTTCGCCGGGGCAGGGTAGGGCAACCCCGCTCTACCCCGGACGCCCTTGTACACCCCAACCAAGAATCGCATCGATGCAAACGCCACCACATCGCACCGCCGGGAAATATTAGCGTGGCCTCTCGTTTGACCGGGTATGCTGTCCACCTGCTAGCGGTCGTTTACTTGAGTCTGCTCTGCCCTGAGGTCCAACACTGTCGTGTCACTTGTCTGCGATTTGGAAAATCGGTCGCCGCCGAAAGTCCACCTGAATACACCTGCTGCTGGCACATCTCCACCGGTCCAGTATCCGACGAAAAGCGATGTGCTCGCTGTCATCCCGGCGGAGTGCTTCGAGCGGAGTTTGATCCGATCCTCGGTGTACCTCGTGATGTCCTTGGCGTTGACGCTCGGCAGCGGGCTTCTCGCCGCTGCCTTGCTTCCCCTGACCTGGTCCTGGCTGCCAGCGTGGATTGCCTACGCTGGAATTACCGGAACGGTCGCCACGGGCTGCTGGGTTGTGGCTCACGAGTGCGGCCACCGAGCATTTACCCGGCACAACTGGATTCAAGATCTCATCGGCTTTTGCTTGCACAGCGCGTTACTGGTGCCCTACTTTTCCTGGCAACGCAGCCACGCCGTGCACCATGCCCGCACAAACCACCTCGACCTTGGTGAAACATTTGTGCCACTTCGCGACACGACACCCGCCGGACAAGCATGGCTCAAAGTGACGCACCTCATTGGCGACGAAGCATTTGCAATCTTCTCTTTATTCCAGTCGTTTTTGATTGGTTGGCCGGCCTATCTTTTGGCTGGCGTTACCGGCGGCCCATCGCGAGGAGCGACCAATCACTTTTGGCCAGCGTGGCCCTTTTCTGCAGAACTGTTCCCAGGGGGATGGCGAACAAAAGTCTGGGCCTCAGACCTTGGTATTTTGGCGATGCTCGGTCTCCTGGCTTGGTGGATTTCAGCAGCCGGCTTTCTCACGGTCTTCGCTCTCTACTTCGCACCCTACTTGGTGGTGAACTTCTGGCTAGTTTTGTACACCTGGCTCCAACACACTGATGTCGACATCCCCCACTTCGAAGCAGACGAGTGGACGTGGATCAAGGGGGCGTTCATGACTGTCGACCGTCCTTACGGTGTTTTTCTTGACTTTGTGCATCATCACATCGGGAGCACACACGTCGCCCATCACATCGATGCCCGGATTCCTCACTACAATGCCGTCAAAGCAACTCGCGCCATCCGGCAGCATTTCCCTGATCTCTACCGCTACGACCCGACACCAATCCCTCAAGCACTGTGGAGGATTGCCACTCACTGCAAGGTCGTGACGAAGACGGCCGAGGGCTGGAAGTTCTCTGGGCAACCCCTGAAGCCTCCTGGCAGCAAAGCATCGCAGCTTTAGAGCGGGCCGACGAAAGGCCAACGGGAAGGGCAGGGCGGTCAGTGGCACCCTCGCCAGCGTGGAGGCCTTCATAAGAAGCCGCGGGGATTTCGCAGACCCAGCAGACGGCTGCCGCATCGCGGAATCTCACCGCTCCAATAGCTGACCGGACACTTCTATGCAGACCTTCCCCCGATCGCACCCGACTAGAGAATGCGACCTGCTGATTAGAAGAGGAGGTTGAAAGAAAGCCGACCTGCTACCATCGGCTGCAGATATCGATCGTAGGAAGGTCCTCGGCAGAGGCTTGGTTCAAATCGCTGTCTTCATCAGACAACTGCAGTAGATAGAGTAATGTTCGGGGCACCCAATCGCCGGATACTTAAAAAATACACCCAAAGCTTCAATGCAACCGACACGAAATTGGATGAAGTGCTCACGGATGAAGACGTCATGGCAGCATTGGAACGATTCCACGAAGACCGCCCCCAAACCCCAACTACTCACAACATAATCCGCACACAAGGAAGAAAAACGCCCATGCCAAAACCCATATTCAGACTCATCGCAGTCACCGCACTCCTTGGCTCCACCACAGCGATATCGAATGACGATTTTTCGAGGAAGATCCTAAGTGCCCACCCACAGGCTGATAGAGATGGCGATGGTGTTCTTTCCGCCTCGGAAGAGGCTGCCGTGGTTCAACAGATCCTGAAACGCTATCCGCAGGTTGATCGAGATGGCGATGGCACTCTGTCAGATTCAGAGAAGCAGAACCTGCTCCGGATGTCGGCCAATCGAACAAAGAAATCACGACCGGTGGGAAGCAGGAAATCATCGAATGAAAACAATAGCTCCCGTGCATTGTTGACCGAACTGGGCCTCAAGGGTGAACTGGATATCGAATACAGGAAAAACACACCGCAGCAGCGAAACAAACTCGACTTCATTTATCCAAAAAACAAGTTGCACGAAAAAGCGCCACTCTTCATCTATATTCATGGAGGTGGTAATACAGGCGGTACGAAAAACGCGATCTACAACAGAAGCTCACTTGTCCTCAAAGAGCTGACCGAAGCAGGATTTGCGGTCGCAACGATCGACTACCGCGTATTCGGACAAGGTGAAGAACTCGGCTTCCACCACCTTTTTCAGGACTGCAAAGATGCATTGCGTTTTTTGGCAAAGAACGCTGATCGGTTTGGGATCGACCCGGACAAGTTCGTGACCTGGGGCACATCAGCCGGTGGATCAAAAGCTCTGATCACCGCGTTGACTGAAAGTGATTTTCTTCCGGGTGAGGTATCCGGGCCGGGAACCGAACACACTGTAATTGGCGCGATCTCTTTCTTTGGTGCAACCACTTACGTTGTTCCCGAACTCTGGCAGAAGAGGCTCGAAAGATTTCCCTCGAGAAGCCAATCAAAAGCGGAAATGATCCTCAAGCCTTCTGATGGCATGAGCCCCGAGGAGATCCAAAAACTCGTCAGTGCGGACCAGCATCTGAAATCCGACAGTCCCCCAATTCTGTTGGTGCATGGAGACACTGATCCCGTTGTACCGATTGAACTTTCCAAGCATTTGCATGAATTAGCGAAAAAACGCAATCTTGATGTGAAGCTGGTGGAAGTAAAGAATGCCGGACACGGCTTCAGCAAAGTCAGGGGAAATTCGGCTCAGCCGTCCATGACCTGGGAAGACACTCAGCGACTCGTCATCCAGCAGGCGACGGATTGGATCCAATGATTCAAGTCCAACAGAACTTCAAAATTGCATGCCGCGATTGTTGATGTTCAGCCATTCTCTCTTATGCCTTCCCGACGCCGCGCGACAATATCGGCATGGTGCTCTCAAAATATTGGCTCAGAACAACCCAAAACGGAACGCAGCAAAGCCGCGGCTTTTGGTATCAATCCCACCGAAGACCGCCGGCAAGAACAACACGGAAGCAAACACGCCAGCGGAAACTCCTGATCCCGATGCTTGCGAATGTGCCGCTGGCCGATTTATTCTCAAGTTGGTTGAGAGGCAGTTCACCCCGTGTTTTAACAATTTTCAAACGATATTTCCGGGTGATTTTAAGAGCGGCTCACTTTGAATGGCTCATCAGGCCGAAAAAACATTCGTAAAAAGCGGGCTATCGGCCGGGCAACGGACGTTGGGGTTTGCCATGAGTGTTTTAAATTTCATGTTCAGGAGAATCTTTCGGGAAAGCCCATGGAAGAAACGGCGGCTAGCTCCGTTGCATGGATTCGGCGGTGAACCGCTGGAACCCCGGCAGTGCATGTCCGCCGATGGACTTCCTGGTGGCGTTTATCAAGCCGGCAACGTCAATCAGTCGGACATTGCCATGCTGGCAGACGTGGCACGGGCGCGCTACGGCGTCGATGGATCTGGCATCAAGATTGGCGTCCTCTCAGTCAGTTACAACAACCTTGGGGGTGCGGAATACGATATAAGTCACGGCGCCTTGCCTTCTGATGTGACGGTCGTTCATGACACGACGCAGTCAGAAAACCCCCAGATTGATGACGAGGGGAGGGCAATGCTTCAGCTCGTCCATTCGATTGCTCCGGGGGCTGAACTCTATTTCTCCACCGGCTACGACGTAAGCGGCATTCCAGAGGAAGACCTCGTAAATGAGTACCTGGTTAATTTTCAGAATCAGTTTGCAGAACGAATACGTGAGCTTGTGGATGTTTATCAGTGCGACATCCTGATCGATGACCTCATCATGCCGCTGGAGCCCTGGTTTCAGGACGGCCCGATAAGCCAGGCAATCGACTACGCCGTTCAGCAAGGTACTGCATACTTCGCCTTCGCCGGGAATAACGGCAGCTTCAGCTACGAGTCAGATTTTCGGCCCGTCGCCACACCGAGTGAGTTGTTGACTTACGAACAGTTTGCGGGCCGCACGCTTCAGTTTCACGACTTTGACAACACCGAAGAGGTGAATGTTTTTCAGAAGATTACCCTGCCTGAGGGTAGCAACTTGTCGTTAGAATCGCCGTTTGTCTTGCAATGGGATCAGCCCTGGGGGCACAACGACTCTGAAGTAGAAGTGTGGCTGTTTGATTCTGAAAAGAATCCAGTCTCGCGATTCGAAAATCTTGGGGGACAAGGATACCCGGTTGCAGCCCGCATTGAACTGCCGGAATCTTTCACAGTCTCTTCCCCTGTTGAGTTCTCCATCGCGTTTGTACATGTCGCCGGTGAATCTGAGCCGCCTGGGTTTTTTAAGTGGATCTGGCTCTCCAATGGCCAAGGAAACCTAAGTGGAGAATTCGGCAGTGCGGAGTTCGCAGTGGCTCCAGGAGGAAGCACTATTTTTGGCCATTCCAACTCGTCTCTTGGGGCATCCGTTGCTGCTGCCGAGTATTGGGCGACACCTGCCTACGACCACTCAGCGCCAGAAATAACTGGCTTCAGTTCTTGGGGCGGCACCCCAATATTCTTTGACGTAAGTGGGCAGCGATTATCTGATCCGGTAATTCGGCAAAGACCCCTGTTCGTCGCAACTCAGGGCGGCAACACCACCTTTTTCGGGAATGAAGATTTCGAAGCGGATGGCCTGAAGAACTTTACCGGCACATCTGCAGCGGCTCCCAATGCAGGAGCAATAGCCGCGCTCATGCTCCAGCTTGAGCCGAGCCTGTCGCCGGCAGACATCTACATGATTCTCGCGGAAAGGGCGGTGTCTATTCCGAGTCCCCTTTTTGATGGGTCCGGTGGAGGAAACGCATTCAATTACGCCACTGGCGCCGGTCTGTTGCAGGCTCACGAGGCTCTGGCAAAAGTCGCAGGCCTCGCGATCGAGGGGACTGTTTTTGAAGATTTCAATCGCAATGGCATGCACTCATCAAGCGACCTTCCTTTGTCAGGGGTGACCATTTTTCTCGATAGCAACGGCAACGGCCTCCGTGACAGCTCTGGAGCAGTGCCTGTCACGCATGAATCCAATGTCCTCGCGGTGGTAAGCGCGGCAGAGACGATTACTAATCCAAATCGTTCTCTTCTCGCCCCCCCTAAGCCATCGACTCTCGTTTGGCCGGCGAAGGCTTATAGTGGGATTGATGTTACGGATCTTCCGGGAGGCGTGACTGATCTCGAAGTCAGTTTTTCACTGCACGCGAACGCTGCAAGCGAACAGCCGCTTCCGGTGTTTCTGACACTGATAAATCCGCAAGGTATTCGCGTGCCCCTCGCCGGAACGGCAGTGATTGGAGGAAGCTATCCAGACCCTCACGATCCCACGTCCGGCCAGACGTCCATTCTCGTCTCCGACACTCAAACAGTCAGCCGCTCTTTTTCAATGGCCCCTCAGACGGAAGCGAACAAATCGCTTGTTGACCTCGAGGCCTTCTCGGGCACACCACCGAACGGAACATGGTATCTCGAGGTAATGAATCCCGATCCGAGCCGGACCTATACGCTTGAAAATTGGTCGCTGTCACTCAAAGCGGCTGAGCTGGCGAGTACCACCGATGCGACTGGGAACTTCAGATTCCCCAGCCAGCTTCTTTCGCTTAGTTCTGGCGTTGGAACATTCGTTCCGACGATCGAACTTCCTGAGAATCGCAGGGTCGTACACGGTGCGGCAGCCAAACCTGTGACGTTGCATGTCGGGGATACGGCGATCGCAAACTTTGCGGTTTCGTTGCCACTCATCGAACGGCCGCAACTGCCACGCTCAACAACGCTTCAGGTTTCCGGCGATATTGTGGGCCCCTCGCCGATTTCCTTCTCGTGGGAGCAGGTTGCAGCAGCCATTCTCCCTGATGGTGGTGGCTGGCGATTTGTCGTGACCTCAGTGAGCGGCCGCGTTGAAAAAATGGTTGGTGGCACCTGGGTCCAGGTCGACCGCACGCCTGAAACCAGTGATCCTCGAGAACTCCTGCGTCTCCTTAACGTTAGGACCATTCAGCCTGGTGATCAGCTTCGATGGATACCACCATCTCAACAGCAGGAGAGACCAACTGCGTTCTCTGTCTTTGGCTGGGACGGCACTGCGTTTGCTAAGACTGAAAGCAGCGTCGATGTCATGAGCACGCCATCTTAAAAGAGATTCACTCGAGGGCTTGCAAGAACTCTCCCGCTTCGCCGGCAATAGCCCCGGCCGCTTTCTCCTCCCTCTTTCTGGACCCGTCAAACTGAACCTGACGAGGCCGGGCGTGTCAAGATATCGCGGTCAACGGTACCGTCGCAAGCACCGCGATCGTCAAAAGACACCACGGGCCTCGCTCCTCTGACCTGCCCCCGGATTACGAGTTTCAGCCGGTAATAAGAGCAAGAGAAAGCCAAGGGCAAACCGACACACCGCAGCCTCCTTAGCCCAAACCTTCGACACTCCGATCCGCGAAGGCAAAGACGGTGTTGTCATACGTCATTTCCATCACTTGACGGCTTTTGGATCCGGGAATTTCCAAGATCCGTCGAGCAACTCCTTCCTCGGCTGATACATCCGAACGATATAATTCCAGCCTGGTGTTATCGGCA
>WTHB01000156.1 GCA_011523305.1 Planctomycetaceae bacterium
GATGGGCCTGCACGCCGGCAGCGTCTGCGAAGGAAAGGCCAGAGTCCTTGCCCGAGGGGCGAAGATGCGGTGGGTGGCGGAGGATCGCAAATAAGGGGCACGGCAAAATGTAGAATCAGTGGTAAAACAACAGCTTGTAAGAATTTTGGGATTGCCGATGTTCTGCGGAGATCCGCAGGAGTCATTTTTTATTCCTCGTCGCGGTTGCCGTCAACGTCTCACAGTCGTTGGAGTTGGCAATCGTGACAGTCGCTGATAAGAATTCGCACGCGACATCAAGTAACTAAGAGTAAAACGATTGGGCCTGGGCCTTATAGTGTTGACTAGGCGGTCGAAAGAAAGCTGAGAAAGGATAGCCTGCGGCCGCTGCCTCAATTTGGATGCGAACAGGCGTCTTCGGAAAAGAAGTTATGCAGGCTTGGTTTCTGTGTTGCTATTTTGTGGCAGTAATCTACCAGGTTACGGCCCGACGTGGAGTCGATGTTTTTTCTGTGGCCATTGCTGGATGCTGCGCCTATTTTCTGCCGGGGCTATTCGGCTGGGTCATCGATCCGAATGAGTTTCGGAATGATGATTGGCGACTTCGTTCGGTGCCGCTTGACCCGGAATGGTACGTCGTTGCAGGTGTTGTTCTCACAACTGTTCTGCTCACGGAAATAATCTACGATTACTTTGGATCTGGTGGTGAGAACGGCCGTAAGTCTCGAGGCAAGCGTCAGTTTTCAAGGCTGGTCAACAGTACTTGTTCAGTTGCGGCAGTCCTCACCCTCGTAGCGTTGGTGTTTGATCTTTCAACGGCTGGCAGCGCTTTTCTGTCCGTGGATAAGGCGGAAGTGCTGGCAGCGAGTTCGCGTTGGACGATACTGCGAAACAGCAGTTGTTGTGTAGCGGCGGTATTTCTAGTCGGACGGCAAAATCGCTGGGCCTTGGCGGTGGTCCTCGGTGTGGTTGCCGTCGATGTTTTTGTCGGGCACAGGTCGACGGCCTTAATGATTAGCATGAGTTGCCTATTGTACGGCTTGCGATCCGCGTTGCCCGCTCGCCTTGTGTTTGAGAGGCCGAAAGTTCTTTTATGTATGGCGACACTTGGGGCCATGACTCTGTTTTATAAAGCTGTTTATGCATTGGTGAAGATCGGAGACTTCTCAGGAATCGCGAGACTCCTGCGAAGTGGGCAGATTATTGAAGCCGCAGTTTTTCATTCAGAGCCCTTTGTGACCCAGGCGATTCTTAATGATACGCTTCGATACGGAATAAGCGTGCCGCCGACTCAAATCCCCGTCCAAGTCGCACAGACGTTCATGCTATTTTCACCAAGGTTCGGGCTGTCCACTCAAGGATTCGGAGAGACTGCGGCAAAAGTTTTCTACCCTGCGGTCGAATGGGGTGTCGCTAGTAACATTTGGGCGCAAATGATCGCGGCGGGTGGTATGGGAGGTCTGCTGCTCTTTCTCATAGTCTTTAATAGCGTGCTCTGGATGCTCGCGGTGATAATTCAACGAGGGAATGAATTTGTCGCTCGTAGTGGTGCACTGGTGGCATCATGGTGGGCATTTTATATTCATCGAAATGACATTGGCTACATTCTCAACCTCGAAAAAAGACAGCTCTTATGCCTTGCAGCTTGCGCTGCCGCGGCGGGGTTGATTAACTGGCGGGTCCTCGGTCGGCGGAATCAATCCGGCGTGCCTTGGAAGTCCTGATCCAGTTGATATGTGTGCGCACACCACAACCACCCTTGCAGCCCCTGCTAAGCACAAGCCCCAATGCTTGCGGAGGAAATCGATAGGCACTAACTTCCGCTAATGCCGATTCCACCGCCGTCCGCATCCACAGCAAACGCAGTTTCTAGGCCGTAGTAGGCCTGATCCCCGGCAGCAGTTTGCGTTAATTCGCCGGTTCTGCTCCAAGACGCGTCGCAGCTCCAGACGATAAGCCGGTTATCACTCAAGCGTTTCAGGAGGATTTGGTTGGTGTCATCGATGGTTTCTGCGGCGAGGATCTGGAAGCCCGTCAGGTTTGTAACGCCAACCTCGAAGGAACCGACTCGGACCTGATAGCTGGCTACGTAGATCAGTCCGCTTGTGTCTGAGAGCATTACAACGCCGGTAGAATCGATTACGGTTGCCTCGCCCCTAATGCCGTCATCGTTCCCGTCAACAACAAAGGTGGCTTCCGCGGTCGCGTATGTGGCGGTTCCAACAGCGTATTGGCCAGCTTCACCGGTTCTTGCCCAAGAGGAGTCGCACTCCCAGGCAACAAAGCGATTGTCACTGTTTCTCTTCAGGAGGATTTGGTTCACCCCCTCTACGACCTCTGCTCCTACAACACGATAGCCGGTGATGTTATCAGCCTTGACATCGAGCGAGCCAACCCGCACCCGATTTCCTGCGACATAAAGGAAGCCATCGCTGTCTTGCTGGACCGAAACAAGTCCATCAGTCTCGAAGTCAGTGACTGCGGCTTGTCCAACACCTCCGCCATCGATGTCATGGCCAAACAAAATTTCAGCGGCGTAGAATCCAGGGCTCCCAACAGCATGCCGAACAGAGGCGGAAGAATCGAGTTGCCAACTGGACGTGAGGGTCCAAACGAGAGCGGATCCATTCGACGCAACGAGCAGAGCCTTATTGATGGATCCGTCAGTCTCTACCGCAGTGACGGTGTATCCAGTGAAGCTGTCTGATTTGACATGGAGCGACCCAGCGATAATCGCCGTCGTCCCAGCGTACAAGAGACCGTTCACGGTGTTGCGGTTGAGCGGCACGCTGCCTGCTTCTTCGACTGCCGAGAGTGGGGCTGCCCCTACTCCACCACCGTCAACGTCGATGCCGAAGAGAGTCTCGGTTTCGTAGAAATCGGCGCTACCGGGTTTGTGTGTGACGCTTTGGGTAAAGTCGTTGAATTGCCAGTCTGCGTTGAGTGTCCAGACAGTCAGGCCTCTTGCTGACGTCAAGAGTACTTTGTTAACGCTCGCCTGAGTCTCGGCTCCAACAACAGTAAATCCGCTGAAGCTGGTCGGTGTGATATGGAGAGAGCCAGCGTAAATCGGAGTTGTTCCCGCATACAGCAGGTTATTTACGGTGTTTCTATTGAGAGTCACGGCTCCAATTTGCTCAACTGGAGAGAGCGGTGCTTGTCCAATCCCTCCCCCGTCGACGTCAATGCCAAACAAAGTCTCGTTTTGGTAAAACCCGTTACTTCCCGGCTTGTGCTTCACCGACTGCGTGAAGTCAACAAATTGCCAGTCGGTGTTGAGCGTCCAGACGACTAGTGAGCCATCGTTTCCGGTCAGAAGCACTTTGTTGTCACTGCCATCGGTCTCTGCCGCCGTAATAGTGAAGCCGCCAAAACTATCTTCCTTCACGTGGAGAGAGCCGGCGTAAATCGCCGTCGTTCCAGCATACAGAAGCCCATTCACAGAATTTTGATTGAGCGTTACGCTCCCAGCTTGCTCAATGGGAGAAAGCGGTGCCTGTCCAATTCCGCCACCATCGATGTCAAGGCTGAACAGGGTTTCTGTCTGGTAGAAACCGGAACTCCCGGGCTTGTGCGTGACGGACTGCGTAAAGTCAACGTACTGCCAATCTGCGTTCAGCGTCCAAACAAGTAGGGAGCCGTCGCTTCCTTCAAGAAGGACCTTGTTGTCCAAACCATCGGTCTCGGCCGCACGAACGGTATAGCGATCGAAACTATTTGCTTTGATGTGAAGGGAGCCTGCATAAATAGGCGTCGTGTTCGCGTAAAGCAGGCCATTTGTAGAACTCTCATTGAGAATCACGCTGCCAGATTGCTCAAGTGGGGAGAGGGGTGCCTCGCCAGGTCCGCCGCCATCAACATCAATTCCAAAGGCAAGTTCAGCGGCGTAAAAACCTGCTGAGCCAGGATCGTGGGTAGTAGATTGGGTGAAATCGAGATAATGCCAGTCTGAGTTGAGGGTCCAGACAAGCAAACTGCCGTTGTCCCTTTCAAGGAGCACCTGATTCGTGCCAGATACAACTTCAGCGGCTCTCACTGTGAATCCAGAGAAGGTGGATGCGGTGATATGCGACGATCCAGCAAGGATAGGCACTGTCCCTGCATAGAGCTTTCCGGTCCCGTCTCGATTGAGCGTGACGCTGCCGGCTGATTCAACCGCCGTAAGCGTCGGTTCTTCAGGATCAGTCGTTCCGCCGCCGCCCAGCCCAACGGCAAACGTGTCGCTCGCGGTCTCCCCATCCGTCTTTGACGTGGCGGTTACCGTGACACTCACACTGCCGGTCTGACCTGCCACCGGCGTCAGTACCAGGTCGCCAGCCGCGTTGATTGACGCCGCCAACTTCCCGCTGTCGGACGTCGTCACGCTGTAGGTCATCAACTCAGACTCATCAGTCAGGGTCGTGATCGTCTCAATCTTCACAAAATCCTGCGGTAGCACGATGTTGTCAGCATTCACGCCCCACAGTGGCAGATCGCTGAATGCACTGTTGCTGTAGTAGGTGGTCGCGTCATAGGTCAGGGCAGTGCCCATCACGTCTACTACCGTCATGCCATCGCCCAACACCTCGCCGAAAACAGCGTAGCCGCCGTTATCGGTGTCGAGGAACGTGTTGTCACTCAGGTTGACGAACCACTGGCTGGTTGCACTGTTGGGCTGACCGCCCAACTTGGCCATGGCAATCGTGCCCCGCAGGTTGGAGTTGCCCGGCTCGTTCGTGATGGTGCCTTTGGTGGCGATGGCCACGGGGTCACTACCCGGCTGGTCGGCTGGCAGGCTCGGGGCGGTGAAGCCACCACCCTGAATCACAAAGTCGCTCACCGAGCGGTGAATCTTGCTGTTGTCGTATGACCCGTCGTTGACGTAGCTGAGGAAGTTGGCCACCGTGCCAGAGGTAATCGTGCCGGCGGCACCGGCTTTGTCGTACAGCTCGACGTAAAAGTCGTTGCTTGTGAGGTTATCCGTTCCACCCAGCGGGGCATTCGTCTCAAACTTCGCCACTGTGCCGATCACGTCGGTCAGGTCGAACTGATTCGTGATCGCAATCGTCACCGGGGCTGAGGTCGACAGGCTCTGGTCGGCAAAGGCGTTGACTACGTCAATAGCCATGAGTTGCTTCGGCTCTAAGGCCTCACCGGCAATCAGGCTGCTGGGTCGCCGGAGATGGCGTCGCCGGGTGTGGTGGGTTGCTCGCTCATGCGAACCAGGGGCACGAAACGTTGCAAACAGACGCGAAAGAGCATTCATGGCGTTTGTGTCATTCCTCAGGTCATCGCACTTGCCCATGCGACACCCTGCATATGAGTGGGACCAAGGCTTGTCTGGTGTCGACACCCAACATGAAAAGTCAGGAATCGACGGAACATGTCACGCGGAAAAAATTCTGCAGAAAATTCAGTAGAGATCAGCCTAATGGGGGATATCGACAAAGGAAAGGAATTGGATTGCTTGAATCCAATTCCTCTTCTCTGGCTCTCCCAGACTCGCACCTCGGCCAACGAAGAGCGAAGGAACGAATCTAACGAAAAGCCCCACTCCTACGCGAGATCACCCCAGAAAGTTCATCGTCCTGCCCTGCCCGCTCTCATTTTTCGTCAAAGCCAGCCAAAGAGTCAAGAAAATGGTCTGAAATTTCAGAAATACCGTCAGTGAGGGGCAATTTGGGCGCTGGAGGGACGTCTCAACCGCTTTCTCGCGTCGCATGGCAGCCTTCGTTGACCGGCTGGCTCTGGTGTCAGTTCCCGCCGGCTTTTCGCACCAGATCGACAAACTCGGTCCGGTAGCCGCCCACATCGGCCCCCAGAGCCTCGCTGGCAATCTGGGCAGTTTTGGAGAAGGTGACTGCCCCCGCCTCGGCCGAGCCCCGCAGCAGCATGCCAAAACTGGCCACGGCCGAGGCGAATCGCAGGTCGGCTGAGGCCGCTTCGAATGACCCGCCCCGTTCCGCCAGCGGGAATTCAGCAAAGGTGCTCGTGCTGCCAGCGGGCTCTTTCCAGCGTAGTTTCGCCGTCAGCAGGTCAGTGTTGGGCTCGCCGCTTTCGTCGCGGAGCACTACCGGTGGCTCAGGCTGCTGCTGATACTTCAGCGGCTCGGCCCCCCGGCCCGGGGCCACGCCCCGCGGCACAATCTCATAGAGGGCCGTCACGCTGTGGCCGGCACCAATCTCACCGGCGTCCTTCGTGTCGTCCCGAAAGTCGTCCGCCGCCAGCAGCCGGTTCTCATAGCCAATCAGTCGATAGCCGGTCACGGTGGCAGGGTTGAACTCCACCTGTAGCTTCACATCCTTGGCCACGGTGATCGTGCTGCCAGTCAGCTGCTCGACCAGCACCTTGCGGGCCTCTCGCAGGCCGTCGATGTAGGCATAGATGCCGTTACCCTTGTCGGCGATACGTTCCATCTTGGCGTCCTGCAGGTTGCCTTCGCCAAAGCCCAGCACCGTCAGGAAAACGCCGCCCTTGGCCTTTTCGCGAATCAGTGCCTCGAGGGCATCGTTGCTGGTGACACCCACATTCAGATCGCCGTCTGTTGCCAGCAGCACCCGGTTCACGCCCCCTTCCACAAAGTGCTCGGCCGCCTGGGCATAGGCCATCTCAATGCCGGCACTGCCATGGGTGGAACCGCCAGAAGCCAGACCGTCGATTGCCGCAAGGATCGTCTCTTTGTCATCGCCCGCTGTTGGCGGCAGCCGTAGAACGGCATTGCCGGCATAGGTCACCAGCGAAATGCGATCAGTCGGCCCCAGTTCGCCCACCAGCAGCTTCAGGCTCTGCTTCACCAGCGGCAACTTGTTGCGGGCTGACATCGAGCCCGACACGTCGACCAGAAACACGAGGTTGCCAGCCGGTCGCTCGCGACGGTCAATGTCACGGGCCTTCAGGCCGACGCGAACAACCAGCCGGTCAACATGCCAGGGCGAAGCCGCCGCCTCGAGCGACACCGCGAACGGGTCGTCACCGGTTGGGGCGGGATCGTCATATGAAAAATAGTTGATGAGTTCCTCGATGCGGACAGCATCACGGGGTGGCCGCCGGCCGCTGGTCAGGAACCGCCGCACGTTGGCGTAACTGGCCGTATCGATATCGACCGAAAAGGTCGAAAGCGGCTCGGTCAGTGGATTGCGAAGCGGGTTTTCAACGATTGGGGCGTACTCTTCGCCGGCAACGCCTGGTCGTCGCAGCCGGTCGCGGTTGAGCAGTTCTCCCTCGAAACGGTCACCGGCCATCCTTTCCGCGGTGGCCACCTTCTCTGCCTCTGTCTCAGCAAGGTGAGCATAGCTGCGAAACTTTGCACGGATTTCAGAGCCCCTCTTTGAGGCCGCGCCAGCAACAGGGGCCGGAGCGGCCTGATCAAACGCGAGGTTCTGCTCAGCCCGCTGCCGAGCCATGGCTATTGCACCGCCGGCGCCGGCAACTCTCCCGCCCACAGCCGGTGCATCAGCCAGGGCAAGTGCATCAATCGACGGCCCTGCGGTGGCTGAACTTGCGGCCTGGGGTTCGCGGGCTGGTGCCGTAGTTGTGGCTGCTTCCGTTGGTGCAGTTGCAGCTGTCGGCATGGAACTGCTGGGGGCCGCCACCACCTTGCCTGGCAGTGACTGGTCTTCGAAATCGTGAAGTGTTCGGCTGAGTTCTGAAGCAGCGTCACCGTCTTTCGCACCAGACTGTGGCTCGCTGAGCGCGAAGTGGGGTGTTTCTCGTGCTTCTTCCTGCATCGCCGGAGAGGGCGGCGCCAGGGCAATCGGCGAGAGCCACAGGCGGTCGCCCAGCACCACCATCACCAGCACCGCTGCTGCGAGCGAGCCCAGCAGGCTGATCCAGCCAAACGATTGCCGGCGCCTGGATGGCTCAACGGCTGACGGTTGTGGCCTACGCGGCTGCTGCTGCCCCTGTTCGGCAATCGCAGCGAGCACTGCCCGGCGAAGGTTCTGGCGGGCTGGGTCATCAGCCAAGCCGGCGGTTTCAGCGTCAGCGGCAGTCTGGACAGCGGCAGCCAAGCGCTCGGTTTCAGCCGTCAGCCTGCGGGCCGCGTCAGCCTGCGGGCCGGCCAGCAGTTGTTCGGCTGCTGAGGCTTCGTCCGCGTCGGACGCCAACTGCTTCAGTGCGGCTGTGGTCAGCAATACCTGCTGGTCGTCGTTCAGGCCCAACTCGCCCTCGGGCAGCTCTCTTGCCTTGTCGTCATGGGGTGTTGTGGTCATGGCAGCCTCGCGGGGTGGGTGGACGATGAAGATTCGGCAAGCAGCGTGCGAATGCGGGGGTGCGTCCGCAGATGGGTCAGGCCTCGGTGGGCGAGCACGCGAACGTTGCCCTCGGTGCGGCCGGTCACGTCAGCGATCTGTCGGTAGGTCAGGCCGCTGCACCAAAGGTCGAGGGTGTCACGCTGGGGTGCAGGCAGGTGGGCTAGCAGCGAGCCGACCAAGGCAGCCAAGTCCTGCTGTTCAGCCAGCGCGGCCGGGTCGGGCTCGCGGAGGTCGGGTGGCGTGGCCACAGAATGAGCTGTGGCAGCCGAGTCATCGAGCAACGCCCGCTCCCGACCGGCCCGCCGCAGGTGGTCGACGGCCTTGTTGCGGCAGACCCGAAACAGCCACGGTGCGACGCGGCCCTGCAGTTGGTCCTGCGACTGCTCGCAGAGTTTTACAAAGGCGTGCTGGACCGCATCCTGGGCCAGATCGAGGTCGTCGAGCAGCCTGCGGGCATACCGCAACAGCGGCAGTTCGTAGGCTT